>CAZYGL010000030.1:6227-10627 GCA_964647335.1 uncultured Syntrophomonas sp.
GCCACACCCTCGGGGGCCCCCAAGACTTGTTTTTGTGTCGGGGGTAGGGTTTTGTTTAAAATTTATTCTTATCTTTTAAACGGTTTTTTAAAAAAACCCCGCCCCCGCGACAAAATGGTATATATTGACAACCGGCTTCAGGTTCGTTATGCTGAACTGGGAGGTGGGAAATATTGCCAAGGAAATCGCGTATCAGGAGTGCTAGCGAAATATACCATATCATAATGCGGGGAATTAATCGGCAGACTATTTTCACAACCGAAGATGAGTATTCGAGGTTCATATATACTTTGGGCAGATACAAAAAGCAGTGCGGCTTTGAAATATATGCATACTGTCTCATGCCGAATCACCTGCATATATTGGTGAAAGTCGGAATCGAACCACTTGCACAAATCATGCGCCGCATTTGCGGAAGTTACGTTTATTGGTATAACAAGAGACATGATAGGATCGGCAATCTTTTTCAAGATAGGTTCAGAAGTGAGGCCGTGGAGGACGACAGTTATTTTCTGACCGTATTGAGGTATATTCATCAAAATCCTGTTAAAGCAGGTTTGTGTGAAAATATAGATGAATATCCCTGGTCCAGTGTGCGAGAATACATTGAACCAGGGATACTTGTTAATACAGCCTTTGGAAACGGTTTCTTCGAACCAGACCTTGAGAATTCTGGCTCTAATCTGCTCAAATTCTGCCAGCAAGTAATGGATGATAAGTGCCTTGATGCCGATACAGACCAAAAACATCAGGTTTCCGATCACGCTGCCGAATCGACCATTTTACGGGTTTGTCAAATCGAATCTCCTGCCCAGTTGGTCCAAATGAACCGGGAAATCAGAGACACCTATGTGAGGATTCTGAAAACGGAACATCAGCTATCAGTAAGACAAATAGCCAGAATCACTGGTCTAAACCGCGGAGTTGTCTTGAAAGCTTGAAAGTCAAAACAGACACTGCTCTGCGAACAAAGTGTCAACAACTCCGTCCCCGTGACAAGGGGCTATTTTTTCTGGGAGTAATAGATGCCGCCGCTGAAATCCTTGTCGCCCTTGCTGAAGCTCACCACCAGGCCTTGTTCGCCTTTGACGGCACTGACCATGTAACCGTCTGTCATGGTGGTGGTCGATTCTATTTTCCAGCCGGCGGATTCCAACTCGCTGGTGTATTTAGTGAGGTCGGCCAATGCCACTCCCTCGACTGCGATGAATTCGGCCAACCCCTTGTCGGCGGTCGTGGTCTCGGATACAGCAGTTATCTTGCCGTATTTAAATTTAGGGACATCGGAGGGCATCTTGCTGGGCCACTGCGTGGTTTCGCCGATGGTAGTAGTGCCCTGGTCGGTCTTGACCGTTACCTGGTTTTTATCCAAATCAACCTTTGCGTCTCCGCCAGAGGATTGTTCTATCGCTTTTTCGGTAGCCTTTTCGGCTGCCTTCTCGCATCCGCCCAAGAATGCCGAGAAAGTGAGCACGGAAATGATCATAAGGACCAGAGTCAACAATTTTTTGCTCATATAACCGCCTCCCAAATTTTTAAATATTACCGAAACTGTCTAAAAATAACCAAATTCCTATCATCACCACCTTCATCCGAAATGGATATAGGGCTTCATTCCTTCTCCTCTTAAATATAACTTTTCTGCTCCCAAAAGGCATAGAAAATATTAACTCAAATTTTTGATCCATGGTTCCAATTATTTGTTGGTTATCTTCTGCCGATACTGGACCACATCGGCCAGGTAGAAGGGCAGGATGGATACTACCACATTGCGTTTGCTGAACAAAGCATTGGCGATGAAGAGACTGGTATTGTTGTGCAGGATCATATGCCACCATTTGGCGACAAAGAATTGGGGCAGGAGCACAGTGATGATATCCCCCGGACGGGAAGCGTGTTCCTCGGAATCGATGTATTCCTTAAGGGGGCCCACTACCTCCCGGTAAGGGGATTGTTTGATCACCAAATGGATGTCGGTGTTCAGGGCGGCCCATTTCCTCTTCAGCTTGTCAGCTTCGCCTTCATAGGTCTCTATATGGAAAGCCTCGACGTTGGGAGTCATGGTACGGGCATAGCGCAGGGCCTTCACCACCATGGCATTCAGGCTGTCGATGGGCACGATCACGTGGTGGGAATAAGCGGCGTCCAGCTGGATCTGGCTCAGGGTTTCATTGGGGATATCCAACTGTTCGGCAACCGACTGGTAATGCCGCTTCACTTTCAACATCATCCAGATCAGAATAGGCACCGCCACAAATACGATCCAGGCTCCGGCGATGAACTTGGTCACACCGATAACGGTGGCAGCCGTAAAAGTAGTAATCGCACCGAGACCGTTGATCAGTGCTTTATACTGCCAGCCGGAAGGTTTTTGCCGCAGCCAACGTATCAGCAGCCCGCTCTGGGCCAGGGTAAATGAGGTGAAAACGCCTACCGCGTAAAGGTTTATAAGCAAATGGGTGCTGGCTTTAAACGCTACCACCAGAATAATGGCCAGCAAACCCAAAATGATGATGCCATTGTTGTAATTCAGGCGATGACCCCGCAGGGCCATCTGCCGCGGAGCATAACCATCCTGGGCGATGACTGACAACAAGGTGGGAAATCCGGCAAAGGCAGTATTGGCAGCCATGGCTAGGATTATGGCAGTTGTGGCCTGGATAAAATAGAACATACCGCCCTGCCCGAAGACATCAAGAGTGATCTGGGCCATGACCGTCTGGCGAGGATTGGGGACTATATGGTAGAGATGGGCCAGATAAGCCACCCCGCCAAAACATATCATGATGGAAAACGCCAACATCACATAAACTATTTTGGCATTGCGGGGGGCGGGTTCCTTGAAATTGGGAACAGCATCACTGACTGCTTCAACTCCGGTAACGGCACTGCAGCCAGATGAGAAGGCGCGCAACAGCAGCAACAGGGTTACAGCTTGGGCTCCCATGGTGACCGGTTCCATCTCAGCAACTATTATGGTGGAATCAGCCCCGGTGGTGTGTTTGAATATACCTACGGCTACCAGGGTGATGACCGCCAGAATAAAAGCGTACGTAGGAAAACTGAAGACCCGGGAGGACTCCCGCAATCCGCGGACATTGGCGATGATCAGGAGGGCGATCAGAGAGACGGCGATGGCTACCTGGTGGGTATATAGTGAGGGGATGGCCGATGTAATAGCTGCTGAAGCCGCACAGATACTGACGGCTACCGTCAAGGTGTAATCGATGGATAGTGCGGCTCCGGCCGTCAGTCCTGCCATGGGACTGAGGTTTTCCTTGGCCACGATATAAGCTCCTCCGCCATGGGGGTAGGCTTCAACCACCTGGCTGTAGGAAAATGTGAGCACAATCAGCAAGAGGATTATCACCATGGCGATCCGCGGCATCCAAATGAAAGACGCGAGGCCGACCACTGGCACAAGCACCAGGAGCATTTCTTCTACTGCATAGGCTACTGAGGAGATCGCATCACTTGACAGAATGGGCATACCCCAAAAGATGCTCAGTTTTTCTTCATGGATGCGGCTGGACTCCATCTTTTGCCCGAAAATCCAGCGCAGAATCTGACTTATCAATCTGATCCCGACCCTTCAAAAAAGTAATAAACCGCTAACCAGCAGGCGTGATAACGGTTTAATCAATACTAATTATAGACCCCCTAATGTAATTGTAAAGTGTTGGGATAATGTATACAAGATGGTGCTTTTAAGCAGTGTCCTCAACTAGTCGGGGAAGTTGCTTGAGGTTTGGTGAAGCCGCCTTTTTATGGGATAATGTCAAATAGACAGGCGAAATATTTGAAGATGAGGAGATCGGCTACGGATACGCAATTTTTAACGGTCAGCCGGGAAGATATGGCCCTAAGGGGCTGGGATGAACTGGATATCATCATAGTCAGCGGGGATGCCTATGTGGACCACCCGGCCTGGGCTGCGGCTATCCTGGGCAGATTTCTCGAACACAAAGGGTTCCGGGTAGGTGTTATCGCTCAACCGGACTGGCGCAACCTGGAAGCTATCCGCAGCTTGGGACCGCCAAGACTATTTTTTGCAGTTTCCGCCGGGAACATGGATAGCATGGTGAACCATTTCACGGCCGATAAAAAGAGGCGGCACGCGGACGCCTACTCCCCGGGAGGACAGGCAGGCCTCCGGCCGGACCGGGCCACCCTGGCATATACCAACCTGATTCGCCAGGCATACCCGGGAATTCCGATGGTAATTGGCGGGGTTGAGGCCAGCTTGAGGCGCCTGGCCCATTACGATTACTGGAGCGATCAGGTGCGGCGGTCGATACTAGTCGACAGCCAGGCAGATTTGCTGGTTTATGGGATGGGGGAACAAACCCTCTGGGAGATCGCCCGCCGAATCAAAGCCGGTCAGGAGATCGCGTTTTTGA
>CAZYGL010000031.1:0-8221 GCA_964647335.1 uncultured Syntrophomonas sp.
TCCAGCCCGCTCGCCGATACCATTGACCGCACATTCGATCTGCCGGGCACCACCCAACACCCCGGCCAGGGAGTTGGCCACAGCCATTCCTAAATCATCATGACAATGAACGCTGATTATAGTATCGCCAATATTCAGCACTCGCTCTATAATACTACGGATGAACTGACCGTAGTCTTCCGGTACTGCATACCCGGTAGTATCAGGCAGGTTGACTACCTTGGCCCCAGCTTTTATGACCGCCTCCACTACCTGGGCCAGGTAGTCCCGGTCACTGCGGGAGGCGTCTTCAGCCGAGAATTCCACGTCCGGGCACAAGCTGCGGGCATACGTCACCGCATCGATGGCCTGCTGCAAAGCATTCTCCCGCGAAGTCTGCAGTTTGTGCTTGAGGTGGATGTCGGATGTAGCCAGGAAGGTATGGATGCGCGGTCTTTCCGCATATTTTATTGCTTCCCAGCAACCGTGGATATCATTCCTGGAAGCCCGGCACAGGCCGGCGATAACGGGGCCTTTGACCTTCTGGGCAATGGTTTTTACGGCCTGAAAATCTCCGGGAGAAGCAATGGGGAAGCCGGCTTCAATAATATCGACCCCCAGGCGGGCTAGCTGCTGTGCAATCTCCAGCTTTTCATCCACATTCAGGCTAACCCCCGGCGACTGTTCTCCATCGCGCAGGGTGGTATCAAAAAGATAGATCCGGTTTTTATCTCCCATAATAAACCTCCATAATAATCATACTAATGAGAAGATTGGGGTCTCCCCCAATCTTCCGGCATTATTTCTTCAGTAATCTGATCGGGATTCGATTTATCTCCTATTTAGTTTCTTTCAGCCAGGGCATCATCCCCCGGAGTTCTGCTCCCACCTCTTCAATAAGGTGTTCGCGGTTCTGCCTTTTTAGGGCATTGAACTTGGGACGATTCACCAGGTTCTCCAGGAGCCAGTTCTTGGCAAAAGTTCCGTCCTGGATGTCGGCCAGAGCATCCTGCATGGCCCAGCGCACTTCCTCGCCGATTATCTCGGGGCCCTTGGTGTAATCACCCCATTCGGCGGTATCGCTGATGGAATAGCGCATAAAACTCATGCCCCCTTCGTACATGAGGTCGACAATAAGTTTGAGCTCATGCATGCATTCAAAATAGGCGATTTCAGGCTGGTACCCGGCATCCACCAGGGTCTCGAATCCGGCTTTGACCAGTTCGGTAACCCCGCCGCACAGCACACACTGCTCGCCGAAGAGGTCGGTCTCAGTCTCTTCCTGGAAACTGGTCTCGATCACACCAGCCCGGGTGCAGCCAATACCGCAGGCATAAGCCAGCCCCAGTTCCCTGGCTTGACCGGTATAATCCTGCTGTATGGCGATCAATGCCGGTACCCCGGCACCTTTTTGGTACATCCTGCGGACCAGATGCCCCGGGCTCTTGGGGGCGATCATGAAAACATCGATAAAATCAGGGGGAACGATCTGGCCAAAATGAATATTGAAGCCGTGCGAGAATCCCAGGGCGTTGCCTTTCTGCAGGTTGGGCATGATCTCCTCCCGGTACACGCGAGCCTGGATCTCATCGGGAAGCAGGATCTGAATAATATCGGCTGCAGCAGCCGCTTCAGCTACAGTCATAGGGGTGATGCCAGCAGCAATTACTTTGTCCCATTCCTGTTGGGTGAAATCGTCTGAGGGTTTCCTCAGTCCCACTATCACTTTGACTCCGCTCTCATGCAGGTTCTGAGCTTGAGCATGACCCTGGGAACCAAATCCCATCACCGCAACTGTCTTGCCCTTCAAAAGATCCAAATTAGCATCAGCATCATAGTACATCTTCGCCATTGTTATATTCCTCCTTAAATTTTTTCGTAATGCCAGTATCGCTTGAAATCACTTGCTGCCCCGCACCATGGCCACCTTGCCGGTGCGAACCAGCTCAACTATGCCAAAGGGACGGAAAGAATCCTCCAGGGCATCGATTTTGCGCTGATCGCCGGTAGCCTCTATTATCAAGGTATTCCTGCCGATATCAACGATACGGGCCCTGAAAATATCAACGATCTGAACAATTTCCGCCCGCACATTGCTGTCGGCTTTCACTTTGATCAGGACCAGTTCCCGATCCACCGTGCCTTCCTGGGTGATATCGACTACCTTGATAACATCTACCAGCTTGTACAGCTGTTTGCTGACCTGTTCCATGACTGCATCATCACCCTGGACCACAATAGTCATCCTGGAGATACTGGGATTCTCGGTGGTTCCTACCGTCAAGCTGTCAATGTTGTATCCCCGCCGCCTAAACAGGGTGGCTACCCGGGTAAGGACTCCGGGCCGATTTTCTACCGTTACTGATAGGGTGTGTTTATTCAAGTTCATCACCTCCCAGCATATTCAGCAGCGATTCACCGGGGGGCACCATCGGATACACTCCGGCTTCTCTTTCCACCTGGAAATCGATAATAACCGGGCGGTCTGTCACTTCCAGAGCTTCCAGCAAGGCCTTCTCCACATCCTCCGTCCGGTCGATCCTCATGCCCACGGCTCCGTAGGCTTCAGCCAGCTTGACGAAATCAGGCTGGTGACTCATGTCGGTATAGGAATAACGCCCTTCGTGGAAAAGTTCCTGCCACTGCCGGACCATGCCCAGATACTGGTTGTTGAGTATACAGATGACGATTGGGATCTTGTACTGGACGGCAGTCCCCAATTCCTGGATATTCATCTGGATACTGCCATCCCCGGCGATATCAATGACCTTTTTGTCGGGACAGGCCAGTTTGGCCCCGATCGCAGCCGGGAATCCGTAGCCCATGGTGCCCAATCCCCCTGAACTGATGAAGGAGCGGGGGTGTTTATACAAATACCATTGGCAGGCCCACATCTGATTCTGGCCTACTTCGGTGGTGATGATGGCCTCACCTTTGGTGATATCGAACAGTTTTTCAATAATGTGCTGGGGCATTATCCTTCCCTCGCTGGGAGATCCGTAGCGGAGGGGAGCTTCATCCTTCCAGCGGGCGATCATTTCATGCCATTCCCCCAGTTCTTCACGGGCTTCTATCCGCGGCAGCAGGGCTTGTATTGCCTCTTTCACATCCCCCACGATGGGAATGTCTACTCCTTTGTTCTTGCCGATCTCGGCCGCATCTATGTCGATGTGGATCACTTTGGCATTGGGAGCAAAAGTCTCCAGCTTGCCGGTCACTCGGTCATCAAAACGCACCCCCACTGCGATGAGGACATCGCATTCACCGATGGCATAATTGGCATAGCGGGTGCCATGCATACCCAGCATTCCCAGGGAGAGGTAGTTGGTGCCCGGGAAAGCCCCCATCCCCATCAGGGTGGTAGTGACTGGGATCCTGGCTTTTTCAGCCAGTTCCTTCAACTCGTCAGCGCCGTTCGCAGCTATTACTCCTCCTCCGGCATAAATAACCGGTTTCTGGGCCTGGTTGATCATTTCGGCGGCAGAGATGATCTGGCCTGCGTTGACCCCTTTCATGACCCTGTAACCGCGGATATTTACGGGTTCATCATCATCGACAAAATCTATGACCTTGGCCATCAGATCCTTGGGCAGGTCAACCACCACCGGGCCCGGCCGGTTGGTCCTGGCAATATAAAAAGCTTCCTTGATCACCCGCGCCAGGTCTTCAGTGCGCTCCAGCTGGTAATTATGCTTGGTGATCGGCAGGGTTATACCTGTAATGTCAGCTTCCTGGAAAGCATCCTTGCCGATCAGGCTGCTGGCAACCTGGCCAGTCAAGCATACCATGGGAATGGAATCCATATAGGCTGTGGCGATCCCGGTGACCAGATTGGTAGCCCCCGGACCTGAGGTGGCGATACAGACCCCGACTTTACCGGACGCCCGGGCATAGCCGTCTGCCGCATGGGCGGCTCCCTGTTCATGCCGCACCAGGATATGCCTGATCGGTGAATCATAGAGGGCGTCGTAAATAGGGAGGACTGCTCCCCCTGGATAGCCAAATACGACCTCTACACCTTCCTTCTGCAGGCAGTGCATTAAAATGTCGGCTCCTTTTAATTTCACACCCATCACCTCCGGTAAAATTAGTTGTTGGTAAAAGCTGAATGTATTTCAGCGGGATACTTTATATAGAAGGGAAAAACGAATGGTATTTTTTTATTTTATACCATAACGCTCGTTTATTCATTAGTAGAGCAGATTTTTTGACCTTTTGGCAGGCCGGATTTCCGATGCTGTCTCTGAGGCTGCCCTGGTGCCAGGTCTTAAATAGAACGGCGGGCTTGTGATGGCCCGCCGCTTGTGGCTCTCTTGGAGGCCTATGTCCTGAATACGGCCCCGGTGCTGGCTGATTGAACCATCGCAGCATATCGCTGCATATATCCGCTTTTTATTTTGGGTACTGGAACCTGCCAACGGCTCTTTCTCTCCTGCAACAGGCCCTCGTCTATTATAAGCTGCAATCGGTTCTCGGGAATATCGATCTCGATCAAATCCCCTTCTTCCACCAAAGCGATCATCCCTCCCGCGGCTGCCTCGGGCGATACATGGCCGATGGAAGCACCCCGGGTCGCTCCGGAAAAACGCCCATCGGTTATGAGGGCTACCTCTTTGTCCAGGCCCATACCGGCAATTACGGAGGTGGGGGTCAGCATTTCTCTCATCCCGGGCCCCCCGCGCGGTCCTTCATACCTGATCACGATCACGTCTCCTGCCTTGATTTTCTGCCCTAATATAGCCTCCACGGCCTCTTCTTCACTGTTGAAGACCCTGGCTGGCCCCTTATGCTGCATCATTTCCGGATCAACAGCGCCCTTCTTCACCACAGCGCCTTCCGGAGCCAAATTACCGAATAAAATCGCCAATCCGCCACTGGCATTATAAGGATTGTCTATCGGTCTTATCACCTGGTGATCCCTTACCGGAGCTAAAGCTATGTTTTCTCCCACGGTGGCTCCGGTTACGGTCATGACATCCCGGTCGATCAGTCCCTTCTTGTCCACCTCGTTGAAGATTGCCTGGACTCCCCCCGCCCGGTAGAGATCTTCCATATGATGGCTGCCGGCCGGACTGATCTTGCACAGATGCGGTGTCCGGGAACTGATCTGGTTGAAAAGATCAAGATCGATCTTTACTCCAGCCTCACTGGCAATAGCCAGCAGATGCAGGACTGAATTGGTGGAGCAGCCGATGGCCATGTCCATGGTAATAGCATTATGGAAAGCCGCCTGGGTCATTATATCCTTGGGCCGGATGTTTTTTCTAAGCAGTTCCATGATCTGAATGCCAGCTCTCTTGGCCAGGCGGATCCTTTCGGAGTATACTGCCGGGATGGTGCCATTACCTGGTAATCCCATCCCCAGGGCCTCAGTAAGACAATTCATGGAATTGGCTGTGAACATACCAGCGCAAGACCCGCAGGTGGGACAAGCCTGGTCCTCCAACTGAGCCAGCTGCCCCATGTCTATTTTGCCGCTGGCAGCTGCGCCCACTCCCTCAAAGACCTGGGTCACGCTGACTGAGCGGCCGCCTTCGGTTCCGGCCAGCATAGGCCCGCCGCTTACAAAAATCGCGGGCAGGTTAAGCCGGGCTGCAGCCATCAGCATGCCAGGAACCACTTTGTCGCAGTTGGGTATGAAAACCAGGGCATCAAAAGCATGGGCCATGGCCATAATTTCTACTGAATCAGCGATTAATTCTCTACTGCCCAGGGAGTATTTCATCCCTATATGGTTCATGGCGATCCCATCACAAACCGCTATGGTCTGGAATTCGAATGGGGTTCCTCCTGCCAGCCTTACTCCAGCTTTGACCGCCTCGGAGATCTTGTCCAGGTTGATATGCCCTGGGACTATATCATTAAACGAATTGACGATACCGATGAACGGCCTTTCGATTTCCTGGTCCACCAGCCCCAGGGCCCTGAACAGGGAACGATGCGGCGCCTTTTCCAGGCCGAGCTTGACTTGGTCGCTTTTCATCCAATAGCCCCCAATCTTTTTGGATTACATCCTAAAAATGAAAATAAAAAACCCCTCGCCCTCAGCAGGGACGAGAGGTAATTCCCGCGGTACCACCCTGTTTGCCGCATTAGCCGGTAATGCGACCTCTTGGTGCACAATAGTTGAGTTTTGTGCCAACTTGTTAACGGACTTGTTCGTCCGGCACCACCTACTCAGCCGCTTACAAGAGACCTTTCAGATAGCAGCTCCGGAATGAGCAGACCCGCATAAAATTGAGACCGGTTTCCAGCTGCCCCGGCTCTCTGTTCTCAACGCCTCACGCGGGTAATTTCCTTCATAGCCGATTTTATTGGTTTCGGTGTAGTATACAGTATCAAAACCGGGCTTGTCAACCAGCTTTTAGCTAATTTTCGCCTTCCTGGGGAAGGTTCAACTTGCGCAGGTATTCTTTTAGCCCGATCTGCTTCCGTTCGCCTCGCATCCGGCGCAGCTGTTCCTTCTTTTTGATCCTCTTGAACATAGTCCACAGCAAGCGGGTTCCCTCTTCAGTCTGGCAGGCCTCAGAAGGGCTCATCCCGCTCAGGTTGGGCAGATGGGAATGATACCATTTATTGAGGTATATCTCCTTCAAGGTCGATTCCAACTGGGGAAAAATTCTTTTCACCTCAGCGGAGAGTATTGCGAATATGCCGTCTTCCCTTATTTCCAGTCCGTCAAACTCCAGGGCGTCGTACATGTCCTGTTCGAAAGCCTGGCGAATTACTCCCATATCCCGGTCTCCAAAAGCTGATACTGTCACCCAATTGCTGCCCAACAGATATTCGGCCATAAATCCGGGTTGTTCATGCTTTTCCTCCACCTGGTAGAATACCTGGAACTGTCCGGGTATTTCGAATTGCAGGCTATGCAGCCCCTGGAGCCGGTCCATCACCCTGGCCCGGTCCTTCACCACATAGCGGGCAGTGATGAAACGCAGGCCATCTTCGAACGCCAATTCATCGTTGACGTCCAGCAGTATGTCCTCAAATTGCAGGTATTGGCCGCTAAGGTAGCTGTAAGCAGTGGTCAGGCGCATTTCGTATTCCCCCCGGGGAAGCAGAGGGCTGGAGGCTTCAACCATAAAAAGGTTATGGAAATCTGCGAGGGTATCCTGCTGCTGGGATATGACCACAAACTCATCTCCATTTATGACCATATCGGCAATGACCCCAGTCATGAACGTGACCCCATGGTTGAAATCGTCCTCATAGCTGGTGACCCGCATGTGCATTCCATAGGGGAGTTCTTCCACCTCCCGGATATTGTCAACCCGGTCCAGGACCTCAAACAACTCATCCAGGTCCATTATTTCATAGACCCGGCAATAGACCTGCATGGAGAATGGATTCAACTCTGAATCCTGCTCCAGCCGTTCGCTCCCTGACAGCTCAATTCCGGCAATCAGCCAGTTGGCCTCGTCCTTTTTGGTCAGCTCGAAGACAAAATCGCTGCTGAAAACCTCCCGCTCGGAGAGGATTATGGCATGGGCATTGATGGAGGCAGAATAGGCCGAGCCTTTTACCTCGTCTACCCGCCCTTCCAGGAGCAAGGCCCCCGGATTCATTGTCCGGTTGATCTGTTGCAGGAGCTGGGCCTGGGTATAACTGGTTTCGTCCAGGATGGAGAACAGGTAATTGAAATCCTGGCAGCGCAGGGCATGAAAAAAACTATTCACCAGCAGCCGTGGTGACAGAGGCGAGCAATATTGGCTCAGCACTTTGACCACGCAGAGTTCCGCCAAATTTCTTTCATCCAGGTATCTCTGGTAGAGGAATTTCCCCAGCGCCGGCCGGCTCATAAATCGCACGTTGAAATTATAGGCGTCCTGGATCAAAAGGCAACTTTCCTCGAAACTGAGAGCCACCATGTCAGCCTGGGTTTCGCGATCACTCAAATATTCGCGGGCGGGCATGTCCTCTATTACAAAGAAACTGTGCACTCCATCGGGGCCGAAGGCCAGGTAGAAACATTCCACATAGAGACGCCCGTCGGTCTTAAGCCAAGCCACATCCAGGGTCATCCTGCCAGTATGTCGGGTTACACTGGCAAAAGCCCGGTAGAAAGTATTTTTAAAAGCCGGGGGGAATTCCGGCTCTATCCCAGCCAGGGCATATTTAGCCAGGGCCCGCTGGCAGATTGCCACAAATTCCGGTCCGTATTCCATTTGGATCAGCTTATAAAAGGCTGCCAGGGCGGGTTCATAAAAAGAAGACAGACCTTCGATGACATCTGCTCGAA
>CAZYGL010000031.1:8321-10544 GCA_964647335.1 uncultured Syntrophomonas sp.
GCTGCCAGGGCGGGTTCATAAAAAGAAGACAGACCTTCGATGACATCTGCTCGAATATCGTAAGGTATTTCCTCTACGATCTCGAGAACTGACAGGCTGCCTTCGTTGGTCCAGATCAACCGGGTGATATCCTCGGTGAGTTTTTTGAGCATAGCTCGGGGGAAACTTATTTTCTTAGTATATTTCATCAAATACCCCTAATGGCTTCAGCTAATTTAATTCTGCACCTAATTTAACACTTTGCCCGGGAAATGGCAAATAATCTGGCCCGGAATCTTGCCCATCCTGGCAGGATGATGCAAAGAGGCCCTTCGCGTCCAGGAAGGGCCTGTTATATTTCCGGCAAAGCCAGCAGATCAGCGGAATACTTCCAACAGGGGTTCAACCTGGGGGTAATTGGTTGGCTGCTGCGCAGGCAGCTGCAGCGTCTTTACCTCGATCAGGTCCTCCAAACGATGGGCTCTGACCTGGGCATCCGAGAGCGTGTACAGGATATCACCTATATATAGGGCCCGCTTGATGTTCAAATTGTTATCGTACCACACATCGCCTGCTTTCAGGTATGCTTCGGGAGTCAGATGGGTTATCCTCCCCCGGTACTGCAAGCCGCTTGAAAGATCGATCCGGTATACATAGACTCCCTGGAAGGCGAAACTGCCATATGCCGGAAAAACCGAACCGGGGCGGGCATAACCGTCGTCCTTGACCTCCATGACCGTGACTGGAAAGGCCAAAAGGTTACGGGCAGCGGAGAATAACAGGGCTTTATGATTGCGCAGGAGTTCAGAATCAGTCCCGCGATCGCCGATCAGGGTGCGGCTCATTTCCACCGGCTGGGTCACATCGGTCACATCGAATATGGCTATTTTCATGCCCTGGTAAAATGCCACGCTTTGCTCGCCCCAGGGCTTGGTTTCAATAGTATCCTTGCCGAATCCTATGATGTGATTCTCATCATAGGGGTGCAGATAGTCGCTGTAGCCTGGTATCTTGAGTTTGCCAAGTACTTTGGGATTGCGGGGATCCTGCAGATCCAGCACGAAGAAAGGGTCTACCTGCTTGAAGGTCACCATATAGGCTCGACCGCCTATGAAACGGGTGGAATATATCTTCTCCCCCGGGGCGATATTTTCCAGTCTGCCGGCAATCTGCAGGTTCTGGTCCAGTGTATAGACGTTGTTGGAGGAAGTGTATTCGTCGCTCCGCCAGATCTCGCCTGAGGTGGTGGCAATCCGGAAATAACCTGCGCTTTCATCCATGGAGAACTGGTTCAGGATGCGGCCGGGGACCTTGCCTGCCCCATTGTACTGGATTTGGCCGGCTTGGAGGGCAAAACGATAAATCTTGGTTGCGCTGTCGGCCGGCTGGTAGATTACTCCTCCCTCAGCCAAGGCGCGCAGTGGGTAGTCGTTGCGATGTACCGCCACATAGAGATTTTGCTCCGAAGCATATACCTGGTCGCCGCTGCCCAAATAGGTGTGGATATCAGCTGGCTCACCCGGTTTATTCAAGTCCAGCGCGGCGGTGATCAGATAGTTGGGGCTCACACAATCCGGGAAATAGCGGATATCTTCAAGCCGCTGTTCCTGGTAAACATCGCCCTGCACGCTGTCCCGGTATTGCGGTGTGAGGCCGGTCTTCTGCTGAATATAATAGTAATCCAGGTACTTGTTGCTTAGGATGTAAAAGGAGGAGCCGACTTTCCTTGAGGAGAGATAGCTGCCATCCAGGTCCAACTCGCGCATTTTCCGGATCTGGCCTTTATCCTTGATATCGAAGAAAACCGCGCGGGTGATGGGCTGGGTTCTGACCGGCGGATAGATCTGGTTCTGCGGCTCGCTGTAGATGCGGGGCGGGGCCGGATTTACCGGCTCCGAACGGGATGAGCCGCCCACCACGATCAGGCTGGTATCGTCTATGTACATTTCTGATGGGGTGAAGCCCGTGGCCTCAAACTCAAGGGTGCTCAAGACTTCCATGCTTTCAGCCGGCTGAGCCTTGATGATCAGGATGCGAGAACCATTAACCTGGTAAATGTATTGGCCGTCGGTCTTGACCAGGTCGGCTTCATCCACCCCAGCAACCTGCAGATTGGTGGAGGAAAAATCCCCTCCTGTCCCTGCGTCCTGGGCGGAATCGGCGGCTGCCGGCGCAGCGGTTTCCAGGCTGGACTTGGACATATTCATGATGTTGCGCTGGATAAAATAGTCATTTTGCCCCTGG
>CAZYGL010000032.1:0-4712 GCA_964647335.1 uncultured Syntrophomonas sp.
CTCTGGTAACAAATTTGTGCTATGGTTATAGAAATCAAGCTGCAAACAGTCATGCAGTAAGAATCCGAGAAGGAGGGAGTAGAGTTGTTGAAATCTAAAAGGATCACGGTAACGCTGCTGATATTCTTTATGGTCTCGGTCTTCTGCGGGGCTGCTATAGCACCTGCCGGGGCCGCAACTATTCCCAGCGACATTGAAGGCAGCTGGGCCTTCCGCCAGATCTCCGCTCTGGTGGAACGGGGTGTGGTCAGCGGGTATCCGGACGGGTTATTCAGGCCCAACAATCCTGTGACCCGAGCGGAATATATGGTTATGATCAACCGGGCATTCGGTTTCAAAGAGACTGCACCTATAAGCTACTCCGATGTCCAAGTGGGAGCATGGTATTATGACGATATTGCCAAAGCTGCCCAGGCTGGATATGTGGCGGGATTCATCGATGGTACTATGAGGCCTGAAAGTTTTATCAGCCGCCAGGAAGCTGCGGTTATGGTAGCCAGGGCAGCGGAGCTCGACATAACTGGTGCCGGGGATATCCCCTTTGCAGATGCGGAAACCATACCATCCTGGAGCAGGAACTATATCGCTGCTATGGTTCAGGCTGGATACCTCAGCGGATATCTGGACGGCATCTTTAAACCATTCATATCCATCAGCCGTTCCGAGGCTGCGGCAATTATTCACGAAAGCCTGGGGACGAGAGTGGCGGGGGTTACCCTAAACCGCTCCATAGCCACCATGATTGAAGGCAGGTCCCTGACCCTTTTGGCCACGGTGACACCAGAAACAGCGGTCAACCAGAGCGTGACCTGGACCAGCAGCGATCCAGCCATAGCTGCAGTCAACAGCAGTGGTAAGATCATCGCCAGGCGAAGCGGGACAGTTGATATAACGGTTACGACGGTGGAAGGCGCCTATACCGATACCTGCAGGGTCAATGTCGTGAGCCGCAAAGCTAGCCTGGACATGCCAGCGACCCTTGATTTATACATGGACGGCAACGATAAAAAGACCATGATCGTATATCTTGATGGGGCCGATTCGGAAATCGATGCCATGAATGTAGAAGTAAGCGGAGAAAAGGTGATCAGGCTTGATTACGACTTCGATGATACATTTGTAACCATCAGCGCCCAAGGCACTGATGAGGGACAATGTCAAATCAATTTGACGGTATTTACGGATGATGGAGGCAAATATGAAGCGGACTGCGATGTTACCGTCCATGCAGAAGCGATCGAAGCCAAGCTGGTAATGCCGGAGCTGCTCAATTTGTATCTCGGCGGCAATGATGATAAGACCATGATGATCTATCTGGATGGAGCAGATTCTTCAATCGATAGGATCGCCTGGGCGGCAGCGGGTGATGACATTTTCGATGTGGACTACTATTACGGAGCCAGGTATGTAGGTTTTACGACGGATGGCGACAAAATTGGGGAGAGCACGCTATCCTTGACGGTTACAACTGTACAAGGTGAAAAATACCAGGCTGATTGTCATGTCAAGGTAGCAGATGTGGATGATTTCGGCGAAGGACGCCGCGATTTCGATTTCAGTGACGCCTTTGTGACCATGGATACAAACGATAAGGTGAACATAAAAGCATATATTCCTGACGGCTTCGACACAAAAGATGTTGAAGAGATAGAATGGGATTCTGATGATAGCAGTGTAGCTGACGTAAAGGAAATCGATGATTCAGAAGAAGATTATATCACCCTGACCGTCGAGTCAGATGAAGAAGGTGACTGCACGATCATCGTCTATCTTATCATCGACGAAGACTTGTATCGTGCCGACCTGGGGGTTACTGTGGAGAGCAGTGATGGCGGGGAAGACCTGACGATCTATGACGATGACCTGACCCTCTCACCCAATGAGGAAGATACGGTCAGGGTTTATTTGCCCCTGGGTTATAATATGGATGATGTGGGTGACATCAGATGGGAATCGGACGATGCTGAAGTAGCTGATGTGATCGACTACGATTTTGATGATGAAGACCGCTACGTGACGTTTACCGTAAAAGCCAATAAAAAAGGCAGCAGTACGATCAACTTCGTCCTGGATGTGGCCGGGGACGAGCTGGATGCGGACCTCTTCGTCACAGTGAAGGATTAAACCAGACCAAGTTTTGACCAATCCGTGGATGCCCGAAATGGGGATTCAGAAAGGTTTACGCAAAAAAACCGATGAAGGAGGAGAGCACAGATGTGTTCTCCTCCTTAATTTCAGAAAATTTTAAGCCACAATGCAAGTATTTTGGGGTAAAATGAGTATATGTTTTAGATAAAGTGGCTAAGTACGGCTATTTCCAAGATGAGGCCAGCGGAGAATGGCGGTGGGGCTGAGAGCAACAGTCAGCTGTGTATCATGCTGGACAGATGCCATGGGGTATGAGACGGGAAAGGATGGTAGAGGCTTGAACAGTTTGATTTCAAGATACATATATAGCGGCCTGCTGGGTGTAATGACCATTTTTTTGACTGTCCTTATGATCTTTCAGGGGCAGTGCTTTGCAGATTCAGGAACTATCACGGGCAGTGTGGTCAATGTCAGGTCGGGTCCAGGAACAAACTACGGCATAGCCGGCAACCTCTACCAGGACACTAAAGTGGAGATCATTTCCCAGAATGGGGAGTGGCTGCAGATAAAATTCGGTTCGGTCAGCGGATGGCTGCATAAATCCCTGGTAAGGGCAGATCAGGCTGCCGCCGGTTTCCAACTTGCGGTGAACCGGGATCAGGTGAATCTGCGTTCCGGTCCGGGCACAACCTACAGCATCATTGGTGAAGCAGAGCGGGGTGATCAGCTGACCTTGATTGATGTGGCTGATGAGTGGTACAAGGTCAAGACTGCCAGCGGTTTGGTGGCTTTCATACGTTCGGATATGACGGGCGCAGACAATACCAATTCGGTTGGTCGATCGGCTGCCGCGACCACCGCCCAAAACTCAAGCACTAATGGCACGAGCGTCAATACATCCAACAGCAAAGCGCCGGGTATAATCATGGACGGGCAGGAAATGCAGTTCGAAGTCAGCCCGGTCATAGTGAACAACCGAGTGCTGGTGCCACTGCGGGCCATTTTCGAAGCGATGGGTGCTACGGTTATATGGAACCAGGGTACCCAGACCGCGACCGCTACCCGGGGTGATATTGAGGTGATCCTGCCGCTCAACTCTACCCAACCTACAGTCAATGGCCAGGTGTGGTCCCTGGATGTTCCGGCCAAAGTAGTGAATCAAAGGACCCTGGCACCGTTGCGTTTCGTGGGTGAAGCCTTGGGAGGCACAGCGGCCTGGGACAGCGCCAACAATCAGGTTGTCCTGACCAGCCCCTCAAGCGGCCATGGCGCAGTGGTTGCCATCGTTATTACTGCCAACACCGTCAATTTGCGCAGCGAACCAGTGGTAAACAACAGCAATGTGGTGGGCAGCGCCAGCTATGGAGAGAGGCTGCAGGTTGTTGACAAAAGCAACGGGTGGTACCAGGTCATTCGCAACGGGGAAGAGGGCTGGGTAGCCGGATGGCTGGTGGATGTGGTCCGTGAAGGCGATCCCTCTGCTGCCCCTGTATCATCACCAATAATAGATCCGACTCCAGTACCGGAGGTGACCCTGGCCGGACTGACGATAGCTTCCGAACGAACCAGTGAAGGCCTCAGGATCATTATGGAGTCCGGGCAAAAACTGAGCCCGGAAATAGACAAGAGCTCGGGGCAACTGAGATATGAATTCGCCAACCGCAAGATAGAGGGCACAGCGGCAATCGACAAATACCTGTTGTCTGACAAGCTCACGGTTATGGGGACTAATTCCGGCAGTTCAGCAATAGTCACGATCAAATTTCCCGCCGGGGTCAGCTATGAAACCGACAGCGAAAACAACGGCAAGCGGGAGATATTTACCATCCCCAACTATATTGCTGCGATAAGCCGTAAAACTTTCAGCAGCAGCGGTGAGAATATCACCGTCAACAGTATTGCCCCCCTGGAGTACACTTCTACGCCTTCATCTACGAAACTGGAGGTGGTTTTCAAGGACTGTGCCCTGGGCAAAGCCCAGAGTTCCTATAGATACAGCAGCCCTCTGATCAGCAGCATGAGTTTCAGGAACCAGACCACCAGCGGCCAGAACAACACAGTTTTGACCATTACCACCAGTAAACCGGTGAAATTTTCGGTGGGGACCAGTGATGAGGACTGCACTCTGAACATACTCTTCGTTGACAAGACCCTGATTGAATCCCGCACTCCCATCGTGGTACTAGATGCCGGTCACGGCGGCCGAGATCCTGGGGCTAGCGGGGATGAACTTTCCGAAAAGGACATAAACCTGAAATTGGTGCTGAAAGCAGGCAAAATTCTGACCTCCAAGGGCATCAAGGTGGTATATACCCGCCAGGACGATACATATGTGGGACTGGATGAGCGCACCACCATGGCCAATCTTCTAAATGCGGCCATATTTGTTTCGGTACACAACAATGCCAATGTCAGCTCTGCTCCATCAGGCACCGAGACATACTGTTATTATCCGCTGAGCGATCCGGAACTCTATATGCAGAAGGAAGAACGTTACAACCTGGCTCTGCGCTTGCAGGAAGCCCTGGTGGACAAGCTGGGCAGGATTGACCGGGGAGTGAAGCAAGCCAACCTGGCTGTCTTGAGGGAGAGCCAGATGCCTTCGGCCCTTGTGGAGATGGTGT
>CAZYGL010000032.1:4812-10531 GCA_964647335.1 uncultured Syntrophomonas sp.
AACCTGGCTGTCTTGAGGGAGAGCCAGATGCCTTCGGCCCTTGTGGAGATGGTGTTCATTAGCAATCCAGCCGAAGAAAAACTGCTGCAAAAAGCTTCCTTCCTGGACTTGGGGAGTCAGGCCATCGCTGAAGCCATCTCCAGCTACATGAAGTCATATGTCAGCAGCCGCTGATCGGGAGAACAGGATTAGATGAAGAAAAACCGGGGGTGGCTGTTTCTGACCCTGGGGGTCATTGCCCTGCCACTGGCGCTGATCGGAGGATTCAACTACTATATCGATCCGCTCTGGTGTTTCAACCACAGCCATAAATACAACCAGATCCAAATACCTTTTGATGAACGCCAGCAGAAGACCAATCGGATCCATTTCGGCCCAGCCGACTACGACACACTTGTCCTGGGCAGCAGCCGGACTACTTACATGGACCAGGAAGAGCTGATCGGTCACAAAGCCTATAATTATGCCCTGAGCATCATGCTACTCGAAGAATACTATGAGTACATCGAGTATGCGAAGCAGCAGACCGGGCACGAATTCGAATATATAATCCTGGGACTGGATTTTTTTGTGACCAACCAGAACTTGAAGCTGCAAAATGAATTCAGACCCCCTGCATACTATATCGGGATCAGCGAGGAATTCGGCTATCGATACAAACATCTAATTTCCCTGGATGTGCTGGAATTCTCGCGAAAAAACTATAATGCCTCCAAAGCAGGAATTCCGGTGACCTTCGACTATGACCGGCAGGGCCGCAAGACCTTGCGGCGGCTTTCTCCGGAGGAGACCAGGACCCTGGTGGCTGCAAACTTGACCAATTATGAGCAGAATATCTTTTCCAATTACCAATACCGGGATGTCAAGGGTATCTTGACCCGGCTCAAAGATGCCAATCCGGAGACCAGATTCGTGGTGTTTACCACCCCGACCGCCCGTCCGCTGTGGGATCTGATGACGCAACAAGGGCTGCTGCCTTATTACCAGCAGTGGCTTGAGGACTGTGTGGCGGTATTTGGGCAGGTATACAACTTCGACTATCCCAATTCGGTCACCAATGACCTGGGCAATTTTTATGACGCCAGCCATGTTTATCCAGGGGTAGAAACATGGATAGCCCATAAGATAACCGGTTATCCGGATAAGCAGATTCCGGAGGACTTCGGTATACTTTTGGACAGGGATAATCTAGCCTCCCATTTCAAAATGATCGAATCACTGGCCAGATAGATTCCATCGGCGAGATGGATAACCTGTCCAACACTTGAAGGAGTAATCACATATGCTAGCTTCTGCCATCCTCAAATTGCGGCCGGGTCTGTGCTTTTTATTAATACTCTGCCTGATAGTCTCAAACCTAATTTTGCCAGCCCAAGCCAATGACCGCTCGGCTGAGATAATTGGTTCCCGGCCCTTATTGGTCAAG
Organism: uncultured Syntrophomonas sp.; assembly: GCA_964647335.1. Taxonomy (GTDB): domain Bacteria; phylum Bacillota; class Syntrophomonadia; order Syntrophomonadales; family Syntrophomonadaceae; genus PHAA01. Next base: position 6,239 of record CAZYGL010000032.1, read on the forward strand.
CGTTTGATTTCGCCAGCTGGATTGAGCGGCCAGGGGCAAATCATAGGCTTGGCCGATAGTGGTTTGGACATCGGAAGTTTGAGCCAGATCCATCCTGACCTGCAGAGTGAGCCGGGCAGCTATCCTCGGGTGGTCATGCTGCAATCATACAGCGGCAGGGATATCGCCGATGATCCCAGCGGCCACGGTACGTTTATGGCAGCTACTATGGTGGGCAGCGGCAAAGCATCACAAGGACTTTACCAGGGCATAGCTCCGGGAGCCAGCGTCTATTTTCAAGCTCTCCTGGATCAAAATGGCAATCTCAAAATTCCCGCCCATACCAAAGACATTTTTCTTCCCGCCTACAATGCCGGAGTAAGGGTCCATGTCAACGGATGGGGCAATGGCAGCAACGCTTATTCCACGGCTGCCTCTGAAATCGATCGTTTCGTTTATTACTACCCGGATTTTCTCCCTGTGTTTGCGGCTGGCAACGCTGGCCCTGACCCATCTACCTTGACTTCCCAGGCCAACAGTAAAAATGCCCTGGTAGTTGGATCCAGTCAGGTTCCCAGGCCGGCCCTGGATCCAGAATCCCGCTATGCAGACCAGGTAGCATCATCTTCAAGTGTCGGTCCGGCCGGGGATGGACGCATTAAGCCCGATCTCTTGGCTCCAGGATCTGCTGTGATTTCTGCCTGTTCCAGCCTGACAGAAAGCAATTTCGCTGCCAATCCCGCCTATACCCGCATGGGGGGGACTTCCATGGCTGCCGCCGTGACTGGCGGAGCATTGGCCCTGTTGAGGGAACAACTGACCAGCCGTTTGTACATCCCGAATCCATCCGCGGCCCTCATGCGTGCTGCTTTGATCAATGGGGCCCGCAGCCAGGGAGCCCGTGTAACCGGTCAAGGATTCGGCATCCTGGATTTAGGCGGAACATGCCTGGCCTTACGCGAAAGGACCTTCAAAGTCAGGGATGAAAAGAGCAGGCTCCAAGAGGGACAGAGTCGGACATATCAATTCCAGGTCGACGACCCCAGCCGGCCGGTAAAGATAACCCTGGCCTGGACTGATCCCGAGGGTGATCCCGGGGCAGATTCCGCCCTGGTAAACAATCTGGACCTGGTTGTGGTTGATCCGAACGGAAAAGCTTATCTGGGGAACGACAGCGAAAACCAGGGGAAGGCCGACTCCGTGAACAATATTGAGCAAGTAACCATTGTAAATCCAAAAGCTGGAGAATACACAGTCAGGGTCAAGGCTGCCAGTTTAATTTCTAGCAGCGGTCAGGATTTTGCTCTGGTTTACGGCCAGAGTCTCAAAACCGGAGTAGTGAGACAGTTAACGGACCACAAACTCGAACTGATCGATGGGACTCAGGTCGATCTTGATAATTGTACCCTCCACCAGGTTGTGGCGGGAGTGCTGGATAATGAAGCTGCCGCGATCAGATCAGGCAGCGAAGTGTATCTTAATGGAGATGCCTTGTATGTTTTCGGCCAGGTCTGGCATACCGGTGGGATACAGGCTCTGCCCACCGAAGAGGGGGACCTGTTCCTGGAGATGAATAGCATAGTGAGGCAAGGCGGTTATTATCGCGATTATCGGGCCGGCTTGGTGCCCGCCTCCATAACTGTGAATCAGAGAGCGGTCTCTAGTACAGCGGATATTCCTCCGGGATCTGAGCTCATGGCTACAGTGAATCCAGCTTTGCAGACCCTCTGGCAATTGGAGGCGGTCAACGAACAGGTGGAGGGGGTGGTGGAGGTCGTTCTGCCCGAAACCGGTGAAATCAAAATGAGGGGCATACCCCAGCTCTTCAAGCTGGCAGCCTGGGCTGCCATTAACTATCAGGATGGTATAATCGATATTTCAGCTCAGAGTGCACCATACGGGACGTCCCAGAACTCTTATATAGGCAATATCGTCCCCGGCACCCAGGTGACTTTGCAGGTCTCGCCCCAGAGCAAAATTATTCAGTACATCCGGCTGCAAAGACCGATGGTGGCAGGCAGGGTGACGCATGTGGATACCCAATCCGGATTTATAACCCTGGACACAGGGCGTGCGTATTACATATATTCGGGGACAGTCCTCAACCGTGACAAGTCTCCAGTATCCGCAGACGATATTAGAACCGGGGACTTCGTTCTGGCTCAAGTGGGGCGGGATAACCGGATGATCATAGGCCTTGAAGCCTTTAGCCAGGTGCACTATGGGAGGGTTGTATTTGCAAGCCTAAAGGAGAGAAACCTCTATTTGATAGACGCCGACAATCGCTCCCGCTACTTCAGATTTGAGCGGCAGGCTGAAATATTCAGCGGGGGGATACAATTGGAGTCAAATGCCCTGGCTTCGGGGAGCTGGGTGCGGGTCATGACCGATCCCCACAGCAATGCAGTCTGGCGGGTGGACATAGCCGAGGTGGCGGAAGAGAGAACAAAGACGATCTCGGCCATCGATACTGCTGCCAAGATATTGCGGACTACGGACGGTTCAGCTTACAACTACAACGACTTCACCCGGACCAGCAAAGGAGGTTTCAGCATTGAAGCCGCTGATCTGATGCCCGGGGACAGGGCTCTAATCACTACATTGGAGGCACCTGCTGCTCTGGCACCGCAACTAGCTGGGGTAGAAGCCAAGGTCCGCGCTGAAGCTCCAAAACCCAATCTTCGCCTGAGTGCCAGCTCAATCAACGGTGTCCTGGTTATCCAGGGCTTTACCACCGGGGACCGCCTATACCTTTATCGCCAGGACGGCAGCCGCCAGCGTTTGACCATCGATAATGGCGTCATAACCGGCTTATACAGTCTGCTCGAGAACGAAACTGCTTTGCGGGCTCTGGCTTTGGATTCTGCAACGGGCGGAATCAACAGCCTGGAGGTGCAGGTTTCGGTTTTAGGAGCCGAACCAGAGGTGTCCAGTTTTCTTGATATTGCCGGTCACTGGGCACAAAAGTCCATCAATGATTTGGCCCAGCGGGGCATCTTAAAGGGATACGGTGACGGCAATTTCGGACCCGACCGCTACCTGAGCAGAGCAGAACTGTCGGCAATGGTGGCTCGTTGGGGGCAAATGGCACCGGCGACCATAGAACCTACGATGATCATGGATTATAAGGACATCCCCTGGTGGGCATTGCAGGACGTTTTGGCCGTGCGGCAGGCAGGCTTGATGATCAGCGTGTCGGGAGGCAGTTTCCTGCCCAATCGTATTGTCACCCGACAGGAGATGGAGATGGTGGTTGCTCGCCTCAAGAATCAGGCCAGCGTAGACCTTTTCCCTGGGACACAGGTAGAACCCAATGTGCTGGTGACCCGGGCTCAAGCCGCAGCCATCTTTGCTGGATTATAAACCCGAGCGGGTCGCTGCTTCTCTTTTAATCCCACCCAGCAGGTCGGCAACGGGGGTAAGGCTGACCAGATAAGTAGCCAGAACCGTCGAACCCGAAACAACCAGGTATAAAAAAATCATACCTGCATTGCCGTTCCAGAGCTGGGGAAATCCGATTATACGTGCTGTGATCACTAATCCTGTCAGCAGCAAGGGGTGCATCAGGTAGATCAGGAAGGACTCCGCGGCAAGCCAGGCGGAGACCTCCTGGAGACGTTCTTTAAGGGCCTGCGCCAGGGCCATGAAGAAATAGAAACTGCTGACCGTATAAAGCATAACACTGGGACGTACGATCGATACATAGATCCCGGTCCATTTGCTGTCCCCTGCCACCAACCCCCAGCCACCCAGCCACAGTAAACCCAACCAGGCTATCCCAGCGGATCTAACTTTTGGCCAATCTTTTTTGGCTATTTGCTCGGCGGCAAACATCCCGAAGACAAAATAGAATATCCATACCGGGAAAGCCCGCAAATAAATTGGAGCGTATTGGGGCGGCAGGGTGATCATACCAAGCAGATTCAGGTAATGCAGAACTTGAGCCGCTGCGGTGGTCAAGAGCGATAAGGAGACGAGGGAGCGCGCATGCCGGGCCATCCATAAACGCAGCAGCGGATAGAGCAGGTACATCTGCAGGATAATGGTGATGAAATAGAGGTGATAATAAGCGCTGCCCCATATCAAGCCTTGCTCCAGGGTATTTATAAACGCTCGCCAGTCATGCATACGCAGCAGCAGGGCGTTCACCATGCTATAGACCAGGGTCCAGATGAGATAAGGAACCAGGATTTTGCGCATCCTTTTTCTATAGAAAACTGACCCGGATTGCCAACTATTGCCCCGGTCATTCCGCCAAAGGACCAGGCCGGATATGACCAGAAACAGCGGCACAGCGAAGCGGACCAGGTGGTT
>CAZYGL010000033.1:0-10342 GCA_964647335.1 uncultured Syntrophomonas sp.
AGATATGAAGCATATGCCCGGCATAGCCCTGCCCGCCTTCATCCAGGAGCAGGTTCAGGTAAGGCCGCGCAAAAGCTGCAAAATTCCGGGGACCAAGTATTTCACCGCTGGCGCTGGGGTCAGCCACTACTAAAATGTCAGCGCCCGCTGCTTGCAGGGACCGGGCGTATTTAATCAAGTTGCTGGTTAAAAATTGGAGAAATCCGTGCACTTCATGGGCTTGGTTGTGCATGGCGCCGAAGAATTCCATTGCCTCCATCAGGGTAGCAGCCAGGCTGATCGGTCCAGTGAGACTTACAATTATCGGTAGATCTGCTCCCGTTGAAGCCAGCTCTCTTACCGCCTCGATTATATTGCCCATTCTTCCTTGGGTGAAGTTGAATCGCGGCAGATTGCGCCACGTGTCGATTTCTAGCATTAAGGGACTTATAATCCTTGGCTCACTATAGAGATTGCCCATTTCCACTTCTGCACCCAATGATTCCGCCTCAACGGTCATACAAAAAGGTATCCCGAGGTTCTCTATCCCGGTTAGTTCTGCTGCTCCCTTCGCCAATCCGGCCAATAAACCAGGGGTTCCATAGGCCAGGGGCCAGGTCAGGCCTAATTTCTCCAAGACTTCGGAGGTGACCATGTTCATCATTCCCCCTGGGCAAATAAAGGGAGGGCGGTCTACCGGATGACCCAGCAGAGCTTTAACTAAACGTTCTTTTGCATTCATATGATTGATGCGCTCCATTAAAGGTCTTTCAGCGGGATCTGAGCCGCTTCCAGAGCAGTTTTCAGGTTCTCTATCGGAGTATCGGGGGTGCAGTCACAGCCGAATGAAAACAGGTAGTTCGGAAAAAATTGCATGCTCCTCAATAACTGCAGGGTATGCTGCCGGACCCGCTCCGGGTCCAGTTCCCGCAGCACATGGACTGGATCAAGATTGCCGATCACTACAATTTCCGGCGGCACTTGTAAAGCTACTTGGGGCAAGTCCATAACCTGGTCAAGGCTTAAACCCTCAGCCCCGCACTGAAGCATCTGGGACAACAGATGATTGGAATCGCCGCAGACATGCAGTAACCGCCAAACTCCAGGGGGAAGGCTGCTGAATATGTCCTGCAAGTACGGGCTCACGATGTTTTTAAAACTCGGCGGCGACAAGATCATGGCGGTAGGTTCGCTGAGGCAAAGCAAGCGAACGCCGGACTCAGCAGCTGCTTGGGCAAAACGTCGCACCACTTGGGTAGTGAAAGACATTACCTCTTGCACAAAAAGCGGATATCTTACGGTAGCCCTGGCTAATTCGGTAATACCCAGTAAATCAGCAGCTAAAGTGAAGGGCCCGGTCAAGGCCAAGGCCAAAGGTTTGGCAAAATGAGCCGCAATCATGGTCAAGGCTTCAAGGTATGCGGGCATGATCCCCGTATGGAATGGGTCAGGAATGCTCAGTTGGCGCAGTTGCTCTCCATGGCTCAGCAGCGGTTCGCCCAGACAGGAAAAGCCATCTGCCCTTGGCTTGATCTGCAGCGCCAGTGTCTCGGCGAACAAATTACCATGATCAAGCGGATATACAAAATCTGCGCTGAATTCGCGCTCCATATAGTCCACTAATTCCAGGTGCCGGCGGGGACAGGCATAGATGTCTTGAGCTGTTGCACCGGTTAAGCGCAGGGCGGTGTCTCCCATCCACGGCAAAACCAGCCTTCTATCTCGTTTCGCAATGTATTCATTGAGTCTCATCCCTTATTCCCCAAGGTCCAGCAGTCGGCTAACCAACTTCACGGCTCCGGCAGCATTGGCAGCATAACCATCTGCTCCGATTCGGTCGGCAAAGGCCAGGGACAGCGGCGCTCCTCCCACGATAACAAAGCGCTTGCGATCTTTACTGAGGTGAACCAGATCATCGACTACTACTTTCATCCCTGTCATAGTTGTGGTCATGAGCGAAGATAGCGCAATTATATCGGCATCCACAGCCATGGCCCGCTCAGCAAAATTGGACAGGGGCACATTGCGACCCAAGTCGTAGATTTCGAAACCGGCTGCTTCCAGCATTATCGCCACCAGATTCTTGCCAATATCATGGGTATCGCCTTCCACTACCCCTATCACAACTTTTCCGCGGGGTTTCTTCACTTTATCCAGGGCTGGCTTCAGAATCCCCAGGCCTGCATACATGGCATCCGAGCAGACTACCACTTCCGGGATGAAATATTCACCTGATGCAAACAATTCGCCGACTTTTTCCATCCCATGGGCTAAACCATTCTCGATAGCCTCTTCCGCCGGTATACCTGCTTGCAGCGCTTGCCTGCTGAGGTTTATGGCTGCGTCTGTATCCATGTCTACAACCGCCTTGACCAGACCTGCTAAAATATCTGCTTTATTCATAGTTGTTCCCCTTGGATTAATGTCTAGGTTAGCTTATTTAACATTCCAGCGATTCAAATTGTACTTTCGAAATTGACGAGTTATTCCGGCTCGTCTGCCGGAAATATAACACATTCGGACTAATTTGTTAAATAACTATTCGTTATATTATCGGCATAAAGCAAAAAAATGGCTCCACCCTATACTGGGCAGAGTCGGTTGTCGCGGGGACGGAGTTGTTGACACAACCATTGCCAAGGCGGAGGAATCGGTTGTCAACAACTCCGTCCCCGTGACAACATGAGGAGTTCCCAGTGTTCGTAGGCTGCCAGGATCTGCTGGTCGATGTGATTGTATTCCAGTGAATATTGCCGTGCCTGGGATTCATTCTTGTAATTATCGGGTTCGGACAGCCAGTTTTCAAGCTCGCGTTTTCGAGTTTCCCAGGAATTGATTTGGCTTTCCAGCCTGGCTAATTCCTGCTCTTTGCGCCGCTCATCCCGCTGCGATTCCTTCTGTTCCTGTCTGTGCTGCATAGCCGGCCGATCACGCGTTTCCCCAGGGGTTTCTTTAGCTTCCCCTGCGATCGCCTTGCTTCGGGCCAGTTTCTTCTGATGATAGTAGCTGTAGTTGCCCCAGTAGAAATTTGCCTCCCCATTCTCGAGTTCAACGACCCGCTCTGCCACCCGGTCAATAAAATAGCGGTCATGAGAAACCACCACGACTGTACCGTCATATTCATGCAGCAGTTGTTCGACCACTTGGCAGGAAGGTATATCCAAGTGGTTGGTGGGTTCGTCCAGGAGCAAGAAATTAGCCCCGGAGAGGATCACTTTCAGCAAGGCCAACCTGCCCAGCTCCCCGCCGCTCAGGTCACCCACTTTTTTAAATGCATCATCCTCCTCGAAAAGCATCCCGCCCAGGGCAGTGCGGGCCTCCTCCAAGGTCAGATCAAAACTACTGTATATTTCCTGCAATAATGTGTTGGCAGGATCCAGGTCAAAATGCTCCTGGGAGAAATATGCCATGTCCACTCGGCTGCCAATACTGATTTCACCATCATCCGGGGCAATCAGTCCCTTGATCAGCTTCAAAAGGGTGGTCTTGCCACAGCCATTAGGCCCAATAATGGCAATCTTATCGCCTTTTTTGACCTGTAAATTTATATCGGTCAAAACTGGTCTCCCCGGGTAGGCTTTGCACACATGGGATATGTTAAGGACGTCCTGACCGCTCTCCCTGTCCTGCTTCAACCGGCGCAGCTTGATTTGCCGTGCTGATTCCGGCGCGCTGAGACGCTCTAATCGCTCCAACTGGGATTCCCGCCCCCGGGCCTGTTTTGACTTGATGCCAGCACGGAAACGTCTTATATATGCCTCCGTTTGTCGAATGAACTCCTGCTGTTTCTCAAAAGCCCGCTGCTCGCTCAAATCCTCCTGGGCTTTCTTCTCTAAGAAGGCAGCGTAATTACCGGCATAGGTGCGCAACATTCCGCCCTGCAGTTCCGCGATGCGGGTAGCCACTCGGTCCAAAAACATCCGATCATGGGAGACAACCAGCACCGTGCCGGGATAATCAGCAACGAATCCCTCCAGCCACTCCACCGAAGCTAAATCCAAGTGGTTGGTAGGTTCATCCAGGAGCAAGATATCCGGCGATAGAGCCAATAACCGGCCCAGGTTGAGCCTGGTCTTCTGACCTCCGCTGAAGCTGTCCAGGGGCAGAGAGAATTCGTCACTGCTGAAACCCAAGCCGGTCAGTATCCGCCGGGCCATATTTTCACAGGCATAGCCATTGGCTCGCTCATAGGCTTCACTTATCCGGCCATATTGCTCCATTACCCGATCCAGGTCTGCATCCTCCGCTCCCATCACGACTTCCAAATCATGCATCTGCTGGCGCATATCCACTAAGTGAAGATAGCTCTGCATGATGACATCCCAGGCAGTAAGCCCGGCTCCAGGAGGGGGCAGCTGTTCAAGGCAACCCAAGGTTAAGCCGGAAGAAATGGTCACACTGCCCTCATCCGGCATCAGTTCACCAGTCAGGCACTTCAAGAGAGTTGTTTTGCCGCTTCCATTGACTCCGATCAAGCCTATTTTCTCTCTATCTTCCACTGAAAGGTTGACGCCTTTTAATACAACCCTGTCTGTAAAACGTATAGTCATGTTCTGGACTTGAAACGCTATCATTGGCCTCCAACCATCTTGCTCAAGATTTAAATCACTGCACTATTTTATCACTATAAGCCCTGTAGGTCATCACCACACTCGAGTTCTGTCTGCTCTGCAGACATCATAATTTGGGCACCCGCAAAAAATTATGTTAGAGTGAATGCAAGACTACAGGAATAAAGTGAGGAACGGCATGCGAAACCGCACAAATCTGATCAAATACCGCCTGTGGGCACCGCTTTACGATCTGGTCTTTGCCGATGATCTGATCAAGCAGGCCAGGCGCAGGATTTTCGAATTGGTTGATATCCAGCCCGGGCAGAAGGTTTTGCTGGTTGGTGTCGGCACCGGCCAGGACCTGCCCTTCATACAAGATCAGGCGGACGTGACCGGGATAGACCTGTCTCCAGCAATGCTGGCCAAAGCCCCGGAGAAGGCCAAGACTCGCACCCGCCTGCTAATCATGAACGCTGAAAATCTATCGTTTGCCGAAGCTTTTTTCGATGTTGTGGTCATGAATCTGATCCTGAGTGTGGTGGAAAATCCCCGCCTCGCTCTGGGAGAAGCAGTCCGTGTAGTCAAACCCGGCGGGAAGATTATTGTGTTTGATAAATTTGTCAGTGCTGGAGTCAAGCCAGGTCGGCTGAAGCTGATACTCAATTTTTTCACTACCCTGGGGGGCACAGATATAACCCGCAGTTTTGAAGAGATCGCGCAAAATCAAAACCTGGACATCCTTAAGCGGGAAGACTCAATTTTTGGAGGCCAATATCAGATAATATTGCTGCAAAAGCGAAAAGAAGGCAACCTGGATTGAATTCCAGGTTGCCCCTGTTGATCCTCGTTTACTTCAACAACTTCGGAAATGCCATTCCTTTTTAGGTATCTTCACTATCTTCTCGATAATGATCCCTTTCGATTCGATAACAGCCTTGATCTGGTCCAGGTCTGCTTCAAGCACAATCAAGGAAATACCGCAGCTGGCGCTGGCTTCCCTGGGGGTTGGCGCAATCGTGTTTTTAATTCCCTGTTCCTTCAGCTGCCGGTTCAACCGCAGGCCTTGATGATGGTTGGGGAAAAGGACATACCAATCATATGCTTGGGTTTCCATGACAAATACCTATTTCCTTAGCATCTCCAGGAAAGCCTCGATTCTGGTCCGCAGCTGCTCATAATCCTGTTCGCTATAATCGGTCTCAACATGCATCATCGGCAGTCCTTTTTCAGCCAGGGCTTTCTTGACCAGGAAGCTCTCCGAGGAATAAAGGTTACAGAACTGCAGGTTGGTGTCTATTATTCCATCCACCTTGTATTCAGCCGCCAGGCGCACTATATCCTCTACTCTGCCCGGATTGGGAGTAAAGCAGGCGCAGTTGGTCTTCATGTACCTTTCCGCTAGGGCTCTGACCTGTCCCTCCAGAGTAGTAGCCGTCTCGTCCACCAGGTTCTCAAAATAGCGGGTGCCGGTGCAGGATTCCTCGACCACCACTGCTGCTCCAGCGGTCTCAATGATGTGGTGCAGTTTCCAGTTAGGAATAGCCATAGGTGTGCCGCTCACCATAATACGCAGGGCATTCTCAGGGAATACTCCCTCCTTGCGACTAATGCGCCCTTCCAGCTCATCGGCCAGTTGGTTGGCCATCTGGGCACAGCGGGCTGGATCATCATAGAAAGCGATCTGGGTGACCAGCAGAGCGTCCTTGCCGCTGATCGGCACCGGTGAAGCTTTGCGGGCGTTGTACAGGCGCTGCAGGGCTTTGCGCTTGTTGTTGATCAGTTTGATGCTCTCCCCCAGGGTTTGCACTGTTATCTCTCTGCCGGTCACTTTTTGCACAGCTTTAATGAAGTCCCATATCTCAGACTCAAACGCGGTAATATCCTGATCTCTCTTCATTTGGGGCACGTCTATTATATGGAATGGAACCTCTCCCGCCAATATCTCCCAGGCTTTCTTTTTGCCGTCACAGGTGGTTTCCCCTACATACATGTCGGGGATCAGGAAAAACGGGCAGGTTTTGTCTAACCGGGCGCCTACCGAGGCTTTTATCAGCGGGCAGGTATTAGCTGGCAGTACTTTTTCACCCCCGGATACCCAGAACTGCGATCCCCCGCAAAGTCCCGCCGCTATCCCGCCGGCTGCAAAGACCACCTCATCAGGTACATAGACGCAGAAAGTGCCGAAAACCTTGCCGCCCTGTTTCTGATGCTCAAGCATCTCAGCTGGCCGAACCCCGTGTATTTCCGAGACTACGAAGTCGTAGAAATCCATGCCCTGGGGCCGGTTCTGCTGGGAAAGGTACACCCCGCCGAAGGCATCGGGAAGAACCTGGCAAAGCAAATCATGTTTCTCCAGGTCCATGCCAAGATCGGTCCACATCTTTAGATAGTCAGCCATAAACTAAATCTCCCCCTTGTTATTATAATATTTTTTTATACTTTATATTATCATTATTATAGATAGAGCCATTTTACCTCAAGCGTATATTTATTGTCTATCCTTATCCTGGATAAGAACGAAAAAAACCCGGCCATCGACCGGGTCTTCGTCATTAATATTCTATTCCGCTTAAATTATTTGACTAGCACCACATTGATGGCCTTGATTAGGGCGGTGGCTGTGTTCCCCACTTTGAAACCGGCCTCTTTAAGAGAATCAGTAGTCATCACCGATGTGACCTGATTGTCGCCTACCTGCACAATGACCTCTGACATTATGTCTCCTTCTTTGATTTCAACGATTTTCCCGGTCAATTTGTTTCGCACTCCAGCTTTCATGCCTATCATCCTTTCCTTATATATAATTCCCATCGATTTAGTTACGAACAACGGATTAGGGTTGCTCTGACTGCCAGGTTTTAATGATTATGGTTGGTTGTGACCGGGCCAAATTAAAAACAGTGAATATCGAACAATTCCTCGGCATCCTTGGACATCACCATGGCCGCAATCTCCTCCTTGACTTCCTGCAGCCTGGCTGCTTCACCCGACGTCAAGTGCCTGGACATCGCAATCATCAAAAGTCCCGTGAATTCCTCAGGGATAAGTCCTTCTTTCACTGCCAGACCAATTTTCCTGCCGTCATAGGAAACCTCGAAATAAAATTTGCCTCCGTCAGGATTGGCAGGTGCTTCCACATCCCGGCCAAAATCTATATCGGCACTCATCGCACCGCGGGTCACAGCCCGGGTGGCCATCTCTACCGCATCTATTACCCCAGTCGCACTCTCACCTAAAGCTGACACAAAACTGATCTTGTTGCGATCCGGTATTTCACCAGCGGGTACGGTCTTCTTCAAGCCCAACTCCAAAGCCTTGTATGCCAAGGCTACTCCGCCGATATTAAATCGGCCGTGGTATTTGATCATATCCTCATAAGAGATCTCAAGCACCGAGCCATGGTCCTTGACCTTGATATAATGCTCCACTACACACGCCCCGCTTCCATTGGATATTTAAGGTAATTGATACCCTAAATCTATCTTATATTCCGGCGAAAGTCCAGGTTATTTGTCCCCGTCATGATCTTATTGTCTAGGTTTCCAAGGCCAGCAAAGCTGCCCCCAAGGCCCCTGTAAATTGGCAGTCCTCGGCTATCATCACTGCCACCCCTAATTCCTGTTCCAGGGCTCGCTTGACTCCTTTGTTTATAGCAACCCCACCGGTGAAAGCTACTTTTTCCACGATGCCCATTCTCCTGACCATAGCCGCTACCCGCTTACCTACTGATTGATGCAAGCCGGCAATAATGCCGCCTTTGGGATTACCCCGGGCTAAAAGCCCGATTATTTCTGACTCGGCAAAAACCGTACACATACTGCTGATGGCAAGCATTTGGGCTGGATCTTCCGCTGCCCCCAGCTCACTGACGTCCAGCCCCAGGGCAGTTGCCATAACCTGCAGGAATCGCCCAGTTCCTGCCGCACATTTGTCATTCATGGCAAAATCCAAAACCCGCCCCTGCTCACCGACACGGATCACCTTACTGTCCTGCCCGCCGATATCGATTATGGTGCGCACTTCAGGATGAAGCTCGGCTATGCCCCGGGCATGGCATTTGATCTCGGTAATAGTCTTGTCAGCCGGTTCAAAAGCCACCCTCCCGTATCCAGTCACAAATATCCGGGTTACCTGTCCTGATTCCAGTCCACTTAAATCAAGGAGCTTGATAATAGTATTATGTCCCGCATCCCGGGGACTCCAGCCAGTTGGTACAATGACCTGCCACCTGTCATCCCCTTGGACTATCACTCCTTTGGTAGCAACCGAACCTATATCTATCCCTATGGTTATCATATATCCACCATCTCCAGCATGGCTTCGATCCTTACTTTCAGGCTTTCCAAATCTGAGCTGGAATAATCGCTCTCCAGGTGCAGGTAAGGCAACCCCTTTTCTCTAACCAGTTTGCCCACATCGTGGGCTTCGATATTGTATGTGTGGCAAGCCTGCCAGGTCAAGTCAATGACGGCATCGGCACGGAAATCAGCCATCATCCGCTCCAGCAATTCCAGGCGGTAGGGATTAGGGCTCATACAGGAACAGGGTATAGCCAAATACTTCTCCGCCAGGGCCACAATGGGATCTGAGCCTGCTGTGTCGGCTTGCAGTTCCAAGGTCTTATAGCCCGAACAATTCTCCATAGCCACTATATGGGCACCCAATTCTTCGGTAAGACGTATGACCTTTTCCGTCCCCAGTCCGACCGGGCATCCGGTTAGCAGGACCCGAGGAGCTTTGGCTTTGCCATTGGAGGGCTGGGATTGGACTTCTTCGACCAGATTGTTCAGATTAGCGATCATTTCACCCTTATCGCTGCTGAAGCTGCGTGACCAGGAAGCAGTCAGCATCTCCATCCCGCTTAAGCGAGGCGGATCGGCCTGGTTCAGGTCAAACATAGCTTTGATGGCCCTCTTTTCCCGGTTAATCACATCGATGGCCTGCCAGATATCATCATCAGTGATAGTCACATCCAGCTCTTCTTCCAAGCGCTTCTTGAGACAACGGATCTCCGCCACCCATAGCTCAAAGGAGGCCGAAGTATTGCTCAAATGCGGCAGCTGCATGACATGTACCGGCTTGATATCCTGCATGATTTCGAACATCTTCTTCTTTCCATCACAGGTGGTCTCTCCGATGATCAGGTCAGAGAAATGGAAAAAAGGACAGGTATCTGTGGCTGCAAAACCATATGATGACTTAATCAGTGGGCACAGATTGCGGGGCAGGGTCTCTTCAGCTGCAGCAATGGGATTCTCGCTCATCCCGCATAAGCCCACTGGTATTGCACCTGCAGCCAGGATCAGCTCCTGGGGGCAGTAGGTGCAGTATATGCCTACAACTTTGCGGCCTTTATCCTTGGCTTCTTTAATCCGCATCAGATTTATTTCCCTGGCTTGGCCGAAATTCTCCATGAATTCATCCAACATTCAAGTTAACTCTCCTTTGTAGATATTTAGGTATAATCTAACACATCGATTGTTATTTATAAAATAATATTACGTTATATTGAGTTAGTATATATAACCAAATATTATGATAACTATGCAGGAACCTCCAAGCCCGATCCAGAATATATTCTGTCTAGACGGTGGCAAATCGAAAACTTAGAAGGAGTGATGTTGAATTGGACAAGAGTAAATGGTTCATGGTGACCACCGGGATAATCATCGGCTGCCTGGCAGTCCTGCTGGTAGCCCAGGGCAATCCTGGCAACATGGGATTCTGTATCGCCTGCTTTCTCAGGGATATAGCCGGCGCGCTGGGCTTCCATCGGGCGGCAGCAGTACAGTATGTGAGGCCAGAACTGA
>CAZYGL010000034.1:0-2273 GCA_964647335.1 uncultured Syntrophomonas sp.
GTCTTGATCTTTTTGATGAACCAGACCCAGGGAGGCGGCAGCAAGGTCATGCAGTTCGGCCGCAGCCGGGCCAGGCTCATGACCGGCGAGGAAGTCAAGACCACCTTCAAAGACGTAGCCGGGGCCGAAGAGGCCAAGGAAGAGATGGTCGAGGTGGTGGAATTCCTCAAAAATCCCCAGAAGTTTGTCAAGATGGGGGCCAAGATTCCCCGCGGGGTGTTGCTATTCGGAGCCCCGGGCACCGGTAAAACCCTGATGGCCAAAGCTGTGGCAGGGGAAGCCGGTGTGCCTTTTTTCTCAATCAGTGGTTCTGATTTTGTGGAGATGTTTGTGGGGGTAGGGGCCGCCCGGGTGCGGGATTTGTTCGAAACCGCCAAGAAAAACGCGCCTTGTATTGTGTTTATAGATGAGATCGATGCTGTGGGCCGCCAGCGGGGCGCCGGCTTAGGCGGCGGCCATGATGAAAGGGAACAGACCTTGAACCAGCTGCTGGTGGAGATGGATGGTTTCACCCACAATGACAGCATCATCGTCATGGCAGCAACCAACCGACCCGATATCCTGGATCCTGCCCTGCTCAGACCGGGGCGTTTCGACCGGCATATACTCATCGACCGGCCGGATGTGAAGGGGCGGGAAGCGATTCTGAAAGTTCATATCAAGGGCAAACCCCTGGCCGATGATGTGAACCTGGAGATCCTGGCTAAACGTACCCCCGGATTCACCGGAGCCGACCTGGCCAACATGGTCAACGAAGCAGCTTTGCTCACCGCCCGGCGGGACAAGGCCCTGATCGGCATGGAAGAACTGGAAGAATCCATCGAGCGGGTCATAGCGGGACCGGAAAAGAAAACCCGGGTCATCTCCGAAAAGGAAAAACGATTGGTAGCATACCACGAGGCGGGCCATGCCATTGTAGCCTATAACCTGCCCAACACAGATAAATTGCACAAGATTTCCATCATCCCCCGGGGCCGGGCGGGAGGGTATACCCTGCTGCTGCCGGAAGAAGACCGCAACTACGTGACTCGTTCCTATATGCTGGATGAAGTCACGACCCTCCTGGGGGGGCGGGTGGCTGAAGCCATGGTGCTCAAAGATATTTCCACCGGTGCCCAGAACGACCTGGAACGGGCCAGCAATATCCTGCGCAAGATGATTACCGAATACGGCATGAGCGAAGAACTGGGGCCCTTGACCTACGGGCACAAAAGCGAAGAAGTTTTCCTGGGCCGGGACATCAGCCGGGACCGCAATTATTCTGATGCCATAGCCTATGCTATCGATAAGGAAGCCAGCCAGTACATGGAGAATTGCTACAACCGGGCTGAAGAAATCCTGACCACCAACATGGATAACCTGCATAAAGTGGCGGAGATACTTATCGATAAAGAGACTATCGATGCCGAAGTGTTCGAGCGGGTAATGACCGGCAAGTATCAAGAGGCCCCCGAGGAGAGCGGAGCAACCGATACTTTGACCCAAGCCTGAGAGATGATTCCGACCTGGTCGATCCCTGATGCGTGAACAATCCGGATAATTGATTTATGACGGGGGCAAGCATTTGAACAGGATTGCAAGCCAGTATATCAGTATAGCGGGAGTATCGGGGGCAGGCATTACCTGGCCAGTCAGATGCTCCCAGGGTAATTGACATGCCCGGGCATCATGCGGTGCTGGTCAATGACCAGCTGGAGGCCAGGCGTTTCCTGGAAGAGATAGGTTCTACCCCGATGGGGGTGGGCTTTATGGTGCCCAAGGCAGTCTTTAAATGCATCAAACTAAAAAATATCCCCGCCCGAGCGGCCAACATACTGAAGCAGGAGATGCTGGCCAATGGCGGGGAAGCAGCGGTAGGCCACAATGCAGCCCGCTGTGAGGGCACCACCGACATGCTCCTGATGGGAACCCTCAAGCAATACCGGCGCCTGATCGCCAAACTGAGACTGCAGCCTTTCGGTCTTAAAGCCGTGGCTGCTGATATCAAGGCCATACTAGCCAACCTGGAAATTGAAACCTGGCAGGTGCCCCTGGCCCAGGGTAAGGTCCTGGAACTGGGGAGGCGCAGCCTCGTCATGGGGATACTGAACGTAACGCCCGATTCCTTTTCGGATGGGGGGCGTTTTTTTGCGCCTGGGGCGGCAGTCGAGCATGCCCAGCAGATGGCGGCGGATGGGGCCGATATTATCGATGTGGGCGGGGCCTCCTCCCGCCCAGGTTCACAGATGGTGGATGAGGCCGAGGAATTGCGCCGGGTCTTGCCGGTAGTGGAG
>CAZYGL010000034.1:2373-7920 GCA_964647335.1 uncultured Syntrophomonas sp.
GCGGTGATGGCGGTCATGAACGGTGCGGCTGTGGTAAGGGTGCATGATGTGAAGGAATCGGTCCGGGTAATGCGTATGACCGATGCAGTGAGGTGGAACCGTGGATAAGATAATCGCCAAAGGTTTGACCTTTCGGGCCTGTCATGGAGTGGGGAGCCAGGAGAAAATCCACCCCCAGAAATTCATGGTTGACCTGGAGATGGGACTTGACCTTTCCCGGGCCGGCAACAGCGACCAACTGGACCATACCGTCAATTACGACCAGGCCTGCCAGCTGGTGGAACACATCATGGCCGGGAAGGTCTACAACCTCATCGAGTCCTTGGCTGAGGACATAGCCAGGCTGCTGCTGGAAAACTTTATCCTCCTCCAGGAAGTGGATGTGACCGTCTACAAGCCTGAGGCTCCGGTTGCAGCCGAATTTGAATATTTTGCGGTGAAAATCAAAAGATTTCGTAAATAAATCCTTGCCCTCGGGCAGTTATTATGCTAGCTTATAGGTGGAAAAATCTATGATGCAAACAGTCTACCTTGGATTAGGGTCAAATAGGGGAGACCGGAAAGCCAATCTCGACCGGGCCAGAGCCTGCATTGAAGCCGTCGAGGGCGTCGCCATCACCCGGGTCTCATCCATATACCTTACCGCCCCCTGGGGCAAGACCGACCAGGAAGATTTTTTGAATCAGGTCATTGAGATAAAGACCGACCTTGAACCCTTGCCGCTGCTGCATAAGCTGCAGGAAATCGAAATCAAATTGGGACGCCAGCGCCATGAGCCATGGGGTCCCCGGGTTATAGATCTGGATGTTCTCCTGTACGGAAGGGAGAGCATGAGTTCACAGGAATTGACTATTCCGCATCCTTTTATGTCGCAACGTTTGTTTGTCCTGGTACCGCTGCTGGAAATAGCGCCACAGCTGGTTTTTCCAGACGGGTCCACCATACAGGAGGTGTTGGGTAGAGCTGAGAGCCGACCAGACGGCAACATCATACAGAAACTATAGTCTTTAGGAAATCTCCCACCGGTGCTCCTTGGGAAGAACTGCTTGTATCCCTGGCGGAACAAGACGGCGATTAACATCGAGGGTCGAGTGCTTTTTTGACCCAATTTTTAAGGAGGTCAATATTGAAACAGAGGATCGGTATTATCGGGGCGGGAGTGGTAGGTACAGCTGTAGGGGTCATCTTAAATGCCAAAGGCTACGAGATTACGGGGGTATACGACCATAAAACCGAATCTACGCAGAAGCTGGTGGAACGGATCGGATGCCCAGCACATTTAGACCCCTGCCAGGTATCTAGCTCGGCCGATATAGTGTTTATTACTACCAACGACACTGCCATCCAAGGGGTGGTTGCGCTTTTGGCTGATGGCGAGGCCTTCCGGGCGGGTCAGACAGTTGTGCATATGAGCGGAGCTGAGACAGCGGAGATTTTAGGCAGAGCCAGGGAATTCGGAGCCCGGGTCTTGTCGGTCCACCCGCTGCAGTCTTTCGCCAACCTGGAAGGGGCCCTGGAGAACCTGGCCGGGTCGGTGTTCAGTATCGAGGGTGATGAGGAGGCCCGGACCATAGGGGAAGCCATTGTGGAGGCACTGGGAGGCCATTATTTCTTCATCGCCAAGGATGCCAAGCCCTTGTATCATGCCGGGGCCTGCGTGGCCTCCAATTACCTGGTCACCCTGTTGGATTTGGGGATTAAACTGCTGGCTGCGGCTGGCATACCTGAGGATAAGGCCGGTCAGGCCTTGATGCCACTGGTAAACGGGACTTTGAGAAACATCTCCAATATAGGGATACCTGCGGCACTGACCGGACCCATCGCCCGGGGAGATATCGCTACCGTGAACAAACACCTGAGCCGTATGCGGCAGATGGCCCCTGAACTGGTGCAGCTTTATGCGGTACTGGGTTTGCATACCGCGCCCCTGGCTGAGGCCAAGGGCACCATTCGCGAGCCGGTCCGGGCCGAATTAGAGGAGATTTTCCGCCGGGAAATGGATCAAGGCGTAACGACAAGTTAAGGAGGAGACTTAAGATGGCAAGAACTTCGACCGCCAGCCTCAAAGCCAAGAGACTGAATCAAGAGAAAATAACCATGCTGACGGCTTACGATTTCTCCATGGCCAACATGGTTGATGAAGCCGGCATAGATATAATCCTGGTAGGCGATTCCCTGGGCATGGTGTTCCTGGGTTATGAAAACACCCTTTCAGTCACCATGGATGAAATGATCCATCATACGAAAACTGTATCCCGGGGCACCAAGAATGCCATGGTGGTAGGAGACATGCCCTTCCTCTCCTATCATATATCCATCGAGGAAGCGGTGCGCAATGCAGGACGCTTCATCCAGGAGGGCGGCGCCCAGGCGGTCAAGCTGGAAGGTGGCCAGGAGCGCATCCCGGTGGTGAAGGCCATATTGGATGCCCAGATACCGGTGATGGCCCACATCGGTTTGACCCCCCAGTCGGTCCACGCTTTCGGGGGCTTCAAGGTACAGGGCAAAGACCTGGAGACCGCGAAAAAACTGATCCGGGATGCCAAAGCCCTGGAAGAGGCCGGGGTGTTCTCCATAGTCCTGGAGGGAGTGCCCACCAAGCTGGCCAAACAGATCACTGAATCGGTGTCGATACCGACGATAGGCATTGGGGCAGGGCAATATTGCGACGGTCAGGTCCTGGTGATTAACGATATGCTGGGGATGTACAAAGGTCATATCCCCAAATTCGTCAAGAAATTTGCCAATTTGGAACCCCTGATCATGGAAGCTCTGAAAAATTACAAACAGGAAGTCGAAGCCGGCACCTTCCCGGCGGACGAGCATGGTTTCACCATAAGCGACGATGTACTGGAAAGACTATATTGATGGGTGGGGATGAGATGCAGACATTTACAACTGCCAGGGAAATGCAGGCCTGGTGCCAGGCCGAGAGGAAGGACGGGAAGACCATCGGGCTGGTCCCCACGATGGGGTACCTCCATGCCGGACACATGTCCCTGGTCAAGGAAGCCCGGGCAACCTGTGACAGGGTAGTGGTCTCGATTTTCGTGAATCCAACCCAGTTCGGTGTGGGGGAAGATTTCGAATCCTATCCCCGGGACCTGGAAAAGGACAGCCAGATGCTGGCCGACGGCCAGGTAGATGCCCTGTTTGCTCCCACCATAAGTGATATGTATCCTCCCGGCTACAATACCTTTGTGGAAGTTGGAGGCGAAATAAGCACCAAGCTCTGCGGGCGCACCCGCCCCGGGCATTTCCGGGGGGTGACCACGGTGGTCACCAAACTGTTCCATATCTGTATCCCGGATATTGCCTTCTTCGGGCAGAAGGATGCCCAGCAGGTAATGATCCTGGAGAAGATGGTGGAAGAACTCAACTTCCCGCTGCAGATCAAAAGGGTGCCCATAGTCCGGGAAGCCGACGGACTGGCGATGAGCTCGCGCAATGTTTACCTCTCTCCCGAGCTGCGCCTGGAAGCCCTGGTCTTGAACCGGTCCCTGCAGGCGGCCCGGGATCTGATCCAGGCAGGGGAACGGAGCAGTGCAGGGGTGAAGGAGCTGCTGGAACAGACCATCAGGACCAGTCCTCATGCCGAAATAGTGTATGCTGAGATTTACGATTACCGGGAGCTCAGCGATGTCGAAACAATCAAAGGCCCGGTGCTCATAGCCCTGGCGGTCAAATTCGGAACAACCAGATTGATCGATAATCTGATAGTGGAGGTTTAGAAGACAATGATCCGTTACATGCTGAAATCGAAGATCCATCGTGCCAGTGTCACCGAATCGAATCTCAACTATGTTGGCAGCATCACCATCGATAAGGATATAATGGATGCAGCTGATATAATAGAAAATGAGAAAGTCACTATCGTCAACAACAACAACGGTGAGCGTTTTGAGACTTATGTCATCGAAGGCGAACGCGGTTCCGGCGTGGTCTGCCTTAATGGGGCTGCGGCCCGGCTGGCCATGCAGGGAGATATCGTGATCATCCTTACCTACACTATCCTGAATGAAGAAGAGTGCAAGACCCACCAGCCCAGCCTGGTCTTTGTCAACGAACGCAATGAGATCGTTAAGACCTGCCGGGGAAAATATGAATAAAAGGGCAGATGGATCGGCCGGTTTCAGCCGGGGGGGGCGGTCTGCCCGCGCAAATTGACAGTGATTAGGGTGAAAATATGATAACGACCAGATATATAGGGGAGTTGGAGCCAAACACTCCCCTGTTCTATACTGATTTCCTCATCATCGGCAGCGGTATCGCCGGACTATTTACGGCTATAAAGGCTGCTGCCCACGGGCAGGTGACCATCCTAACCAAAAAGAGCCTTAAAGAATCCAGTACCGGCCTGGCCCAGGGGGGAATAGCTGCAGCAGTCCATGAGGAAGATTCCCCTTTCCTGCACATGGAGGACACCCTGGAAGCGGGGGCCGGCTTGTGCGATATAGGGGCGGTGAATGTACTGGTCAGCGAAGGCCCGGAGCGGGTGAGGGAACTGATGGCAGCAGGAGCGGCTTTCGACATGAAAGACGGCAGCATCGACTTCACCCGGGAAGGGGCCCATGGCCGTGCCCGGGTGCTGCACGCGGCTGATGCCACCGGGGAAGCCATCCGGGTAGCCCTGGTCAAGCAGTGTTTCACCCACCCGGAGATAACTGTGCGGGAAAACCATTTCTTGATCGACCTGTTGGGCAACAGCGAACGGGAAGACTGCTATGGAGCCTTGATTTATGATACCACCACAGGCATGCAATCGATTTATCTGGCCCGGGCCATCATCATCGCTACCGGCGGCGCGGGACAATTATATGCCAACACTACCAATCCGGATATAGCTACTGCCGACGGTTTGGGTGCTTCTTTCCGCATCGGCTGTGAGATCGCCGATATGGAATTCATCCAATTCCATCCCACCGTCCTGTTCAGCCACGAAACCCAGCGTTTCCTGATTTCCGAGTCGGTCCGGGGAGAAGGAGGCCAGCTATACAATATCCGCGGGGAGCGCTTCATGAGCAAATACTCGCCCATGCTGGAGCTAGCCCCCCGGGATGTGGTAGCCCGTGCGATTCTTAGCGAAACCACCGCGACCGGAAGCGAATATGTATTCCTGGATATGACCAAGATAAAAGGCGCCAAAGAGCGCTTCCCCAACATCTACCGCACTTGCCTGGAGCGGGGTATCGATATCGAAAAAGATATGGTACCGGTTTCCCCGGGGGCCCACTATACCATGGGCGGGATCAAGACCAGCTTGTGGGGCGAGACCGGGATTTACGGTCTCTATGCCTGTGGTGAAGCGGCTTGCACCGGGGTGCACGGCGCCAACCGGCTGGCCAGCAACTCCCTGCTGGAAGGGATCGTGTTCGGGGAACGGATTGTGGCTAAAGCCGGTGAAATCATGTATCGCCGTAAAGTGCGGGAGGAAGAAGTTTACCATGACTTCGACCGGGCCTGGGTGCATCGTCCTGCTGAGGAAGGGATCACTCCCAAAGAAGCCAAAAGAGCAATGCAAAACATAATGTGGGAACATGTAGGGAT
>CAZYGL010000034.1:8020-10329 GCA_964647335.1 uncultured Syntrophomonas sp.
ATTATGGATTACCTGGGACTGGATGAAACCATCAAGCGGGCCCTGGAGGAGGATATAGCCCACGGTGATATTACCACTGAGAATTTGATTGCCCCTGAACAGAAGGCCAGAGGAGTATTCCTGGCCAAAGCCCCGGGCATTGTAGCGGGGATAGAGGTGAGCAAGCGCGTTTTCACTCTGCTGGACCCCGACACCGAATTTGAAATTCTGAAAAAAGACGGTGAGGAAATGGAGCCTGGGGATATTATCGCTGTGGTCCGGGGAAGAGCCCGCACCCTGCTTACCGGGGAGCGGACAGCCCTCAACTTTTTACAGCGTATGTCAGGCATCGCCAGCCAGACCAGGCGGCTGGTGGATATGATCAGGTACAGCAAGTCCCAACTGGTGGACACTAGGAAGACGACCCCCGGCTTGAGGGTGCTGGAAAAATATGCAGTCAGGGTGGGGGGAGCGCGCAATCACCGCTTTGGGCTTTATGACGGGGTGATGATAAAGGATAATCACATCCAGGCAGTGGGGAGCATAACCCAGGCAATTTCCGACCTGCGCCAAAAGGTGCCCCATACGGTCAAGATCGAAGTCGAAGTGGACAACTTCGAACAGCTGCACGAGGCTCTGCAAGCCGGGGCCGATATAATATTGCTGGATAACATGGATGTCTATGAATTGGCCCAGGCGGTGAAAGCGGTTGAAGGCCAGGTTTTACTGGAGGCCTCAGGGGGCATTAATGCCGGCAATATAGTAGAAGTTGCCCAAACCGGAGTGGATTTCATATCCATGGGAGCCCTGACCCACTCGGTGCACAGCCTTGACATTTCCCTGGATTTTGTCGCCGAGGACTGATAAACGGCCAGATATTTTTAGAACCGGCGAAAATAAAGGCAAATTGAGTTACCATGCGGACCTGGAAGTGCCCGGATTTTGATTTTGAAACTTATTCAGGAGGCAGATTATGGTACTGGTATTTGATGTAGGCAACACTAATATAGTGGTCGGTGTGTATCACCGCAATCAACTTCTTACCCACTGGCGGATTAGAACCGATACCTTGAGGACGGCGGATGAATATGGCGTAATGCTGAACTCCCTGTTTCATTATCATGACCTGTCCATGCGGTCGGTGACTGCAGTGGTTATTTCCTCGGTTGTCCCGCCATTGATGATGGAAATGGAAACCATGAGCGAGCGTTATTTCGGCTGTAAACCCCTGGTGGTCGGGCCGGGAATAAAGACAGGCCTGCCCATAAAATATGACAATCCCCGCGAAGTCGGGGCAGACCGGGTGGTAAACGCGGTTGCAGCCCTAAACAAATACGGCAGCCCGCTCATAATAGTGGATTTCGGCACGGCGACCACCTTCTGTGTCGTCAACGAGCATGGCGAATACCTGGGCGGAGCCATCGCTCCTGGGGTGCGCATATCTACCGAAGCCCTTGTAAATAGGGCCTCCAAATTGCCCCGGGTAGAGCTGACAGTTCCCCGGAGTGTCATCGGCAAAAACACGGTGATGAGCATGCAAGTGGGTATAGTATATGGATTTGTGGGCCAGGTCGAAGGCATCATCAATCGAATGAAAAAAGAGATCCACGGCACACCCACCGTGGTGGCCACCGGTGGTCTGGCTTCGATCATAGCCGGGGAGACGGATTGCATCGATGTGGTCGATGAATTCCTGACACTGGAGGGCCTGCACATGATTTACGAGATGAACCGGGGCTAGAGATGCTGGTCATTGGAAATGTGCACCTTGCCAACCAGGTGATCATGGCCCCGCTGGCTGGGATTACCGACCAGGCTTTCCGGGTAATCGCTAAATCCTTCGGCTGCAGCATGGTGACTACCGAGATGATCAGCGATATGGGGCTGATCTATGGCCAAAGCCGCACCTATCGCATCGCTTCGACCAGCGGTGAGGAGCGCCCGGTGGCAGTGCAGATATTCGGTTCTGATCCCAATACCATGGGACAAGCAGCCAGGATCGTACAGGAATTGGGTGCTGATATAATCGACATAAACATGGGCTGTCCTACCCCCAAGATTGTCAAAAACGGGGAAGGGGCGGCCCTGATGCTGGATATCCCCCGCTGCCGGGAAATAATCAGGGCGGTGGTGGCAGAAGCCCGGGTGCCTGTGACGGTCAAAATGAGGTCCGGGTGGGACCAGGAGCATTTGACTTATCTGGAACTGGGCAGGGTGGCGGAAGCAGAAGGGGTGGCAGCCCTGACCCTCCATCCCCGCACCCGCATGCAATTTTTTGCCGGGACTGCGGACTGGGGCCAGATCCGGCAGCTGAAACAGGAGGTCGGGAT
>CAZYGL010000035.1:0-5631 GCA_964647335.1 uncultured Syntrophomonas sp.
CAGCAGTGTAATCAGGGTAATACCGAGTATCCTTGTCTTGTGTCTTCTGCCCATTGATTCTTGTCCTCCTTTTACCCGTGCTTGTCGTTGTTGCAGTTGAGCCGGGCCTCCCTAGTCTCGCACAGGCAGAAAACCTGGTTTCTGAACTCATAAAAAAGTCCCTGTTACGCCGCGGCGAAACAGGGACCTTGTATACCTGTAATGGACAGATGTACAGTTCCAGAATTTCGGCAACCCGGCGACCATTGTCTGTCTCGACTTTAGGCCCGTAGCTTTGCGTCGCTGCCTTTCGGCAGGTTTGCTATTGTCGTTTTTCTTGTTCGGTTGTGAAAGAACTGCTTTTTGTTTAAATTGGGATAACTGACCAGAATTTTTGCTTGCAGCTTAAATGACTGTTATTTTACAATTGGCGGTCTGATTGTACTGCCAGAAGAAATAGGCTCTTCCATCCCCGCTGTTATAATTCTGCAGATTTTTGATGGTGACACTGATCGGGTTGCTGGCAGTGCCGGTGATATTCGGCAGGGCCACCAAGATGCCCACATTTCCGCAGTATTTGGTGACCAGATTTTCAACCAGGATATTCTGCAAGGATTCGTTGGAGTAGTTCGGCTCCATGTCTATCCCGGATTCGGGGGTCGAACCATCGATGTTTGATATTTGACCATTTCTTATGGTCAGATTCCTGGCGCTGATTACGGTGATGCCGTTCCGGCTGCAGTTGTCGATAGTGAAATCTTGGATTACCACATTGCCCGCGTAATTCTGGGCTCCATTCCATCCGGCCCCGACATAGATTCCATCCCCCCGGAAGCCAGAGACCGCTACCCCGGATACAGTGACACTATTGCTGCCGATTATGGTTATCCCTTTGTTCTCCGAACCCGATCCGCTGGTACCGCGATCACCAACGATCTTCCCACCGGTTACGCTTACATTGCTGACATTATGGATCAGGATCACTGTACTGAAGCCGCCAGAAGATGTTTTGGCCTTCAGGGTTGCACCACTGGCCAGGTTCAGTTTGGTATTGCTCTTCATTACCACCTGGGTGGTAGGACTTATAATATAGGTGCCAGCCGGAACATATACTGTTCCCCCGCCAGCGGCTGCGGCTGCATTGACAGCTTTCTGGATAGCCGCGGTATCATCAGTGCTGCCGTTGCCTGTAGCGCCGTAACTTGTAACATTGTACGAACCAGCCGGCGCCGAAGTATTTCCGGTAGTCGTGCTGGAGGATGATGAACTCGATGATGAACTCGATGATGAACTTGTGTACGTGGTGGTGGTCTTGATGCTGCCAGCGGTTATGCCGTAATCAGCGCATAGCTCACCGAATTCGTTAGAGTTCACGAAACCAGCCAGTACCGTGAGCCTTGACATGTCCTTGTCCAGGTTGCTCTTCCAATAAGCCAGGCCGGTGCTGTCAGCTCGCCGGTTGAAGAATGCCCGGTATAAAACATCCAGGTACTCGCTATCAGAGACATCTTTAGCCTGGAACTCATTGCTGTATATGAATCCCTGGGCAACATCCGCGCCGGTCTTCTGCCGGGTCACCAGCAGATTCACCCAGTAGTTGAGCCCGGTCGAATCTGGTTGCCGGTCCAGACATTCTTCATAAAACCTAGTGACGAAAGCCTTTACTGCTTGGGTGTCTGAAGTCGCTGCACTGGCATCTGGGGTTTGAAGCAATCCTCCAAATGAGGTCGCTAAAAATGTTATCAGCGCAACCATAGTGATCAAGTATTTTCTTGATTTCAGTGTCAATCCTATCAAACTTTTGCCTCCTTTTCTTTCAACTCATCAATCTCAACACAGATGGGCCTCTATACAAAATACGCGGTTCGATTTAAATTTGAGGGGGTACCCCTGTCGGAGCACTACTTTTTGATTGGAGCCAGGTTATATTAGCTCACCTTTATAACACAGTAAGAAGTCTGGGTGTATTTCCAGAAGAAATAGGCTCTTCCATCTCCGCTGTTGTAATTTTGCAGATTCTTGATGGTGACACTGATCGGGTTGCTGGCAGTGCCGTATACATTGGGCAGGGCCACCAATATGCCCACATTGCCGCAATATCTGGTAACCAGATTTTCAACCAGGATATTCTGCAAAGATTCGCTGGAGTAGTTCGGCTCCATGTCTATCCCGGATTCAGGGGTCGAACCATCGATGTTTGATATTTGACCATTTCTTATGGTCAGATTCCTGGCGCTGATTACGGTGATGCCGTTCCGGCTGCAGTTGTCGATAGTGAAGTCTTGGATTAGGACATTGCCGGCGTAATTCTGGGCTCCATTCCAGCCGGCCCCGACGTAGATCCCATCCCCCCGGAAGCCAGAGACCGCTACCCCGGATATAGTGACATAATTGGCGCCGATGATGGTTATGCCTTTGTTCTCGGAGCCGGTCGCAGTACCGGTGCGGTCACCCATGATCTTCCCACCGGTTACGCTTACATTACTGACATTATGAATCAGGATCACGGTGGTAAAACCGCCGGAAGAGGTCTTGGCTTTAAGTGTGGCACTATCACTCAGGCTCAGTTTGGTATTGCTCTTCATTACCACTTGCACGGTGGGACTGATCATGTACGTCCCATCCGGAACATACACTGTGCCGCCCCCGGCCGAGTATGCCGCATTCACTGCCTTCTGTATCGCTGCGGTATCATCGGTATAGCCATCACCTTTGGCACCGTAGTCCTTCACATTGTAACCAGATGTAACCGTGGCGGTCTTGGCCGGAACGGTTATCGTCACCCCCTGGGTCAGAGAAATTGTGTTCTTGGTAAGTTTGAAGGTCACGGTGCCGGTCACCGCACTGCTGCCGTAGGTGATAGCCCCGCTGGAACTGACCTGGGAATTGGCCGAGCTGGACACACTTACGCTCACTCCCGTGACGGCCTGGTTGACTATGGCCTGGGCCATGGTGACCACGCTTGTATTGGTGCCCTCCACCGGCTTTAAGGTCCCGGCATTGACCAGGGCGGTCTGGGCAGCTTGTGCTGCCGCTGTATCGGCTGAAGTATCGGTGCCGCTCCCAGCTTTGGCGGGTACCGTAACTGGAACCGCCTGGGTCAGGGAAATTGTGTTTTTCGTAAGTTTGAAGGTCACGGTGCCGGTCACCGCACTGCTGCCGTAGGTGATAGCCCCGCTGGAACTGACCTGGGAATTGGCCGAGCTGGACACACTTACGCTCACTCCCGTGACGGCCTGGTTGACTATGGCCTGGGCCATGGTGACCACGCTTGTATTGGTGCCCTCCACCGGCTTTAAGGTCCCGGCATTGACCAGGGCGGTCTGGGCAGCTTGTGCTGCCGCTGTATCGGCTGAAGTATCGGTGCCGCTCCCAGCTTTGGCGGGCACCGTAACCGGGGAAGATACCCATGTATTGGTCCCGTTGATGGTCATCTTGAAGAGGACGCTGCCGCTGACGGCACTGCTGCCATAGTTAATGGCCCCGCTGGAGCTGACCTGTGAATTGGAAGTAGTGACCAGGCTCACCACCACTCCGCTAGATTTAGCATTGACAATCTTTTGGGCCATGGTGATTACATTGATGTCGGTACCCTCCACCGGCTTCAGAGTGCCGGCATTGGTCAGGGCGGTTTTGGCAGCTGATAATTGGGTGGCTGTGTTGCTGCTGGTGCCTTGGGTGGTAACCGCAGTTGAAGTCGAACCGGTTTTTATTGAGCCAGGGATTATCCCGTAGGCATCGCACAGAGCTGAGAATTCGTTGGAGTTCACAAAACCGGCCAGGACACTCAGTCGTGACATGTCGTCATTCAGGTTGCTCTGCCAATAGGCAAGTCCGGTACTGTCGGCCGCACGGTTGAAGAAGGCCCTATACAGTACATCCAGGTATGTATTGTCTGACACATTTTTGGCCTGGAATTCATTACTGTAGATAAAACCCTGGGCCACTTCTGCACCGGTAGCATCGCCACTCGCCAGTTCGTCCACCCAGTATGCCAAACCGGCGGAATCCGGCTCCCGGTCCAAACACTCTTCGTAGAACCTGGTGACGAAGGCTTGTACAGCACCGGTATCGGTGGCGGCACTGGCAGCGGGCACTCCCAGCGGGCTGCCCAATGATGCTGCCATAAACATTACAATTACTGCTGTGGTAATCAGACATCTGCGTGATTTCACTTTCATCAACATTTTTCCTCCTTAAGCGCCCGCTTAAATCGTCCACATCACACTTATCTTGCGACTATGCAGTTGTTGGTCGAGGTTCTTATTGAGTTCATGTTTTGGTCATGGTTCCGGTTCAGTTTGGATTCACCGATGTAATTTCGCCTGCAAAAAAAGTCCCTATTCCGCGGTTGCGCGAATAGGGACTCGTATACTCCACCCGAGGGCAACTATACCGTCACTTCAATATTCGGCAACCCGGCGGCCATGGTCAGAATCGACTTTAGGCCCGTAGCTTTGCGTCCCCGCCTTTCGACGAGTTTGCCTTTATCGTTATTCTTCAACTAAGTATATGTACAGTAACTGGACCATTAAAGATATTTCCGTTTCCTGGTTGTTGGGAAATCGGACTAAATAAATAGTGAAATCAGTAAAAAACAGTCACTATAATTTCCGCAACTCGGTGGCTGAGATCGGTTAAGACCCTGGGCCATCAGCTTTGCAAACAGTTTTCGAGCTCAAATAACCATATCAGACGGCAGTATGGAATGCTCGAATACTTTGCTGATATTTTAGGTGAACACATTGCACCTGTCAACCTCAGGTAGAGCAATCCGGTCTGAGGGATGCTGTAACTACTTTCTCCAAACCATGCGATTGACTATAGCAGTGTAACTCTGGATGATCTTCACTACTTTATTGCTTACATTTTCTTCGACGTAATCTGGCACCGGTGAACCCAGGTCCTGGTTTTCAACCATAGCTACCGCCAGATCGACGGACTGCAGAACCTCTTCAGTACTGAGGCTGCCGATAATAAAATTACCCTTGTCCAATGCTTCAGGCCGCTCAGTGCTGGTCCGGATGCATACGGCCGGGAAGCGGAAATAGGAAGCTTCTTCCGGCAGGGTGCCGCTATCCGAAACCACACAGAAGGCGTGCTGCTGCAGATGATTGTAATCCGAAAATCCAAATGGCTTCAGGTTTCTTACATTAGGGTGGAAGGTGAAATCCCTCTTTTCGATGAATTTGGCGCTGCGGGGATGTGTGCTATATATTACCGGCATGTCGTATCTCTCGGCCATGGCATTGACCGCATTCATCAATGCAAAGAAGTTTTTCTCCAGATCGATGTTTTCTTCCCGGTGGGCTGAAAGCAGGATGTAGTTGCCCTTGCTCAGTCCCAATTCCGCCAGTATCTGGCTTTGTCTGATCTTATCGATATTGGCGGAAAGAACTTCGGCCATGGGCGAACCGGTTACATAGGTGCGTTCTTTGGCTACCCCTTCGTAGTTCAAATAGCGCCTGGCATGTTCGCTGTAACACAGGTTAACATCGGCGATGTGGTCGACTATGCGGCGGTTGGTCTCCTCGGGCAGGTTCTCATCAAAACAGCGATTTCCGGCTTCCATATGAAAAATCGGCACCCTCAACCTTTTGGCGGCAATAGCCGACAAAGCCGAATTTGTATCGCCCAGGATCAAAAGGGCAT
>CAZYGL010000035.1:5731-10160 GCA_964647335.1 uncultured Syntrophomonas sp.
TTGGCGGCAATAGCCGACAAAGCCGAATTTGTATCGCCCAGGATCAAAAGGGCATCCGGAGCAGCCTCGCTGATCACTTTATAACTACTGGCAATAATATTGCCGATGGTCTCTCCCAGGTCTTCCCCAACCGCATCCAGGAATATATCCGGAGCTCTGAGGCCCAGGTCTTCGAAAAAAATCTGGTTTAATGTGTAATCCCAGTTCTGGCCGGTGTGAACCAGGGTATGGTCGAAATAGCGGTCACATTTCTTGATGACCTCAGACAGACGTATGATCTCGGGCCGGGTACCTAAGATGGTCATCAACTTAAGTTTTTGTCCTGCATTAGCTACCACAATTTACACCTCCAGAAAATAGGTATCCGGGTGATCAGGGTCAAAGAGTTCGTTTGCCCACATTATAGTCACCATATCGACATCCCCCAGGTTCTCAATATTATGGGTGTAGCCGGTCGGTATATCGACTACTTCCAGTCTGTCACCGCTGACGTGATATTCGATCACCTCTTCAGATCCAATCCGCCGGAAACGGATAACCCCTCGGCCACTGACCACTAAAAATTTTTCATTCTTGCTGTGATGCCAGTGATTGCCTTTGACGATGCCGGGTTTGGAAATATTGACCGACACCTGCCCCCTATCCGGGGTCTTGATGAATTCGGTAAAAGAGCCACGGTTATCCACGTTCATCTTCAGTCCGTAGGAGAACTGGTCCGACGGAAGGTAGCTTAAATAGGTGCTATAGAGATTGCTGACGAAGCGGTCGGACATGAAAGGTATTGAACGTTCTTCCCGGCTGCTTCTGAAGGACCTGATAAGCTCGACTATCTGCCCCAGGGTAACGGTATGTACGACCGGGACCGCACAATATTCTCCGGCCCGGTGCTCCTGGCCCTCCAGTGCTGCGATGAACTCTGCTACCACATCATCTATATAGACCAGGTTCATGATCACGTTGGGATCATTAACGGTAATGGGCAAATCCCGGGCGATATTGTGGCAAAAAGTGGCTACTGCGCTATTATAATTGGGGCGGGCCCATTTGCCGAAGACATTGGGCAGACGATAGACCAGTACACGGGCCCCGGTTCTCTCGCTATATGCAAACATTAGCTCTTCTCCGGCTTTCTTGCTGGCCCCATAAGGATTTTCCAATGCAGCCTGGGTAGAGGACGAAATCAATACCGGACAGTTGTTGCTATGCTTTTGCAGGCACTCCAGGATTTCGGAAGTGAAGCCAAAGTTCCCAGCCATGAATTCCGACTGGTCTTTAGGACGGTTCACCCCGGCCAGGTGGAAAACGAATTCCGCTTCCCGGCAGTATTCTGCCAAAAGAGCAGGCTCAGTCTCTCTATCGTACAGGAGCAGGTCATGATATTGCCGATTCTTCAGTTCCGAGACCAGATTCTGGCCTATGAATCCCTGGGCTCCGGTGATAAGTATTTTCATCGCATGTTTCTCCAGTTCTGCAATTCATCGCGGACGAAGTCCAAAGTCAGCAAATTGGCTTTGATCTGCTCCAAATTGAGTCTCTCGGTGTTGTCGGAGGTGTATTCGCCTTCCAAGGACAATCTCTGGTCGCCCAGGACAAAATATTTATCGTAATTCAGATCCCGCTTGTCGGCTGGAACCCTGAAGAATCCTCCCAAGTCCTGGGCTACCGCGTGTTCCTCCCGGGTGAGCAGGGTTTCGAATAGTTTTTCGCCGTGGCGGGTACCAATGATCTTGATGTCATTGTCGGCATCGAACAATTCTTTGACTGCCAGAGCCAGATCCCCGATGGTTGAAGCCGGGGATTTCTGGACCATGATGTCGCCGGCCCGGGCATTCTGGAAAGCGAAAACCACTAGCTCCACGGCACTGTCCAGACTCATCAGGAAACGAGTCATATGGGGATCAGTTACCGTCAGGGGCTGACCGTTTTTGATCTGTTCCACAAACAAAGGTATAACCGATCCGCGCGAGGCCATGACATTGCCGTAGCGGGTCCCGCAGATCAAGGTTTTCTCCGGATCTACAGTCATCGATTTGGCCACAAATACTTTTTCCATCATAGCCTTGGAAATTCCCATGGCATTGATAGGATAAGCTGCCTTGTCGGTTGACAAACAGATCACTTTTTTGACTCTGCACTCGATGGCGGCAGTTAGGACATTATCGGTTCCCAGAACATTTGTCTTTACCGCCTCCAAGGGGAAGAACTCGCACGAGGGAACCTGTTTTAGAGCTGCTGCATGGAAGATATAGTCGACATTGTGCATGGCGTTTTTCACACTGGCCAGATCCCTGACATCGCCGATATAGAATTTTATCTTGTCGTTATGGTACAACTTACGCATATCATCCTGCTTTTTCTCGTCGCGAGAAAATATGCGGATTTCGCCGATATCGGTATGCAGAAAACGCTTGAGTGCTGCATTGCCGAAAGAACCAGTGCCACCAGTAATCATCAAGGTTTTATCTTTAAACATATTCTCTGCCCTCCTCTTGTTCGGATTGCCTGCCCAGTTCACTGCAGCAATTCATAAAACTGATAGACATCACTCTCATTACTCAGTTGACGGTCTTTCAGACTGTTTCTAAATTCCTCCAGCAAATCAGGTTGGTCCAATATTCGCTTAATGCCTTCGTAAATAGCCGTATCATTGTTATCGACTATTATCCCATCAATATTATGCCTGATCTGTTCCCCTGCCGAAGCGTAACGGGTGACAACCACCGGCAGTCCCAGTATTTGGGCTTCGGTGACGGCCATGGGCTTGCCTTCGTACCTGGAAGGCATAACATACAGATCGCATTTTGGGTAATAGGGATAGGGATTGTTCCTTTTACCGAGTAAAATGAAATCTTCTTGGAGCCCGGCTTCTTCTATCATCTTTTCCAACTGGGACCGGTCAGTCCCTTCGCCGATCACAAACCAGCGAGCTTTATATCCTTCATCGATTAGTCTTTTCATCGCCCAAACAGCCCGGTCCAAGCCTTTATGATACATGGAAAGCCTGCACACCGTTATAATCTTCAACCCGTCATAGCCAGAAGCGAAATCGGTGATCTCTTGAGCGGCCCGGTTTTTGACAAATTGCGCCGACAAGATGTTTTCCACGCAGACTCCTTTATCAGCCAACGCGTGATATTCTCTCTTGAAGCTTTGCAGGCATTTCTCGGAAACTGATACTATTTTGTCGGCATGACTTAGTTCACGGGAGTCAATTGCAGGAAAATAAGGGGAGTCCTTGATATCTACATGCAGCCAGGCAATTTTCCTCTTGGCTTTGACCTTTTTCAGGATATAGGCATTGGGCCACAACTCCAGGTAACCTATCGCAACGTCATACTCATTATCAATTCTCCTGGAAGTCCCGGTTTTGATAAACGCGGTGGCCTGCTCGTTGATCCCGAGTCGTTTATTGTATTTGACTTCACAGTATACGGCACGAATCAGGGTGCCGTTCAAAAGGGATACTATCATTTTGATAGATCTCGAACTGAAAGAATTGTCAGCGTACTTATCTGCCTGTGGTAAAATATTGACCGCTCTGTTGACCTCACCCAGGAGTTCACCTTGATTCCGGTATAAAATCAAGTCCACGTCATAATGGTCGTAATCCAGAGAATTGAGTAAAGAGATAAGACTGGTGGTGCTGCCGCCCAGCATCATCTCCGGATAAGCGAATAATAGCTTCTTTTTGGCCGATCCCACAATCATCTCACCTCCTCCTCGATTTGTGCATATTCATCCGTCAAGCTTGTCGTATCCATAAATGCCACTCCGCTCAGCAGGCAGAACATGAGGACTCCTTCCACCATATGGTAAGGTTCCAGGGATAATCCGTAAATGCATAAGAACCAAAACATTATCAGGAAAGGACTGTATAGACTGTTCCTTAGAGGTATATACATTTTGATCAGATAGAAGATGTAGATGAGCAATCCCAGCAGTCCAAAACTGTGCACTATGCTGACATAGGTATTATGGGCCTGTAATCCCAAACCAAAACTGCCAGCAGTCAAATAGCCATGGCCGAAAAATATATTGAACAGGTCTGAATTGAACATTGATTGCAGTAAGGTCTGCTGAATTTCAAACCTCCCTCCTGCAGAAACGGTGGTCACGTCCTTGAATCTCTGCAAGACGGCCTCGAAGTAACCGTATTGTTCCATGACGAAAAACAAAAGGGAGAAACCAAGCAGCCCTTGAATAACAGTCCTGGCCTTTTTGAAATTATAAAGCAGATATAAAGCGAGCAGAACAGCCAGGATTACGAATGATGTCCGGGAAGCGAAATAGGACATGGTTATAATACCAAGGATTCCGACCGCCATCAGAAATATCTTGTAAAGGAAAGTCAGATATCTACCGAAAAGTGTGAAACTGACCAATATTACTGTTATCCCAACCAGTATGAAAAATGCAGCATAGTTGGGAT
>CAZYGL010000036.1:0-6285 GCA_964647335.1 uncultured Syntrophomonas sp.
CCGTGGTAGTGCCGGTACTGGCCAGGGCCAGGGTCAATCCGTTGATGGAGACGCTATTGGTGGCCGATTCCATTCCGGCAGCGTCCCCCACGCTGAATACCGCGTTTTGGCCATTGTAGCTGGCGCCCACATTAATATTGAGCTGCAGGATGGACATATTGGTTCCGCTGCCCAGTAAATTGGCGCTGTCAGCACTGATGTTTATTGCCGCCGCACTGCCGGTGCTGTCAGTAGACAGGAAAAAACGATTGTAGGTGCGGTCATAACTGGCCCGGACCCCCAGGTCGGCGGCATTGATCTTGGAAACCACGGTGCTGATATTATCAGTGCCCAGGTTGAACTCCAGGTCGGTGCCGTTAACATTGACTGTAATCGTATCAGCGCTGGTGTAACCCCGGGTGCCGAACTCGCTGAACTGTTCGAACAGGGTCAGGGTACTGCCATCACTATCCTTTTCCTCTGCCAATTGGGCGGTGCTGGCTTTGGCAACGCCTGCCGCCAGCTGGCTGACGGTGATGGAATAAGAGCCTTCCCCGGCATTGTTGCCCGCCGTGGCAGTCAACACACTTGTATTGGCGACGCTGGCAGTCCTGGCCAGAAAAGTACTTTCCAGCCTTAGCCCGGCAGCTGCATCTTTCAATGAATAAAGGGCTGTATTCAGGCTGCGGTAATCCTCCTGCTGCCATTCCAGGATCTGTTTCTGCTGTTCCAGCTTATTTAAGGGCGCACTCTCGGCCACCATCAAGCCATTAACGATGGCGTCTATATCCATCCCCGAAGCCAGTCCGGATATGCGGGAGTAGTCGGTGGTGGCACTAGATGCGCCAGTGCTGCTGATATTCATGCTTTTTCCTCCCTCAAGCCTGCTCGTCAACCAGCAGGCCCAGCTCTTCCAAGGTCATAGCCCTGATATCCAATACCCTTTTCGGGGGTATCTCCCGGACAGTTTCCCCGGTATCAGCATCCACTACTTTGACCATAACTGCATGGGTCTTGTCATGGACGGAAAATACCAGGTGGGTGTTGTGCAGGGCCAATTTCTGGTTGATTTCGGCCACCGCCTGCTCCAGCTCTGCGCGGCTGACCCCGTCCCCTGCCTGTTCGGAAGGAATCTCAGCTGGACGTTTGGCGTTTTTTTTGGTTGCTTCGATTGGTTCATGCCCTATATCCCAACTGGTGCGTTGGGTTGCATCGGGCATCCTTTTAACAGCATCGATAGCCAAGGTATTCGCCCCCTACTTGTCCTCCAATTCGGATAGAATATTCCAATTCAGGCTGGCAAGATCAATCTGGCCGGCCGACAAATTCTCGTTTTTAACGGCTTCTCGAATCTCCTCACGGATGATAGGAATATCTTTATCCGCGATGATTCCCAGTTTGACTTGGTTGCCGTCAATAGCCAAAACCCGGACGGTTATCCGGTCCCCGATGACAATGCCTTCATCGGTTTTCCTGGTCAGAACCAGCATCTCTAATCCTCCCAACCTTTGGCTTTAAGCCGCTTTCTTGAACAATGGGTATTTAACATCGAGGCCGTCCTTCTCCAGGACCACTTGGACGCCTTTTTTCTCCCGCCAGTTGATCACCAAAGGACCGACCAGGTTTGTGGTAGACTCTTTGAATCCCCCGGCCGGGACTGTAACAATGGTATAGATAAGGACATCTTCCGCTTGGGCTATGTTCAGCTTCTCCATCATTTCTGCCTGCAGTTCCACCCGGTAATCCGGATTGGCGATAAAGGGATCAACCAACAGGAAAGACAGGTCCGGCTCCTTTATCGATTGCAGCCATTTGAAATCGCGGTTTTCGGCAATATCGATCAGGGCGTAATCGCTCAGATCTTCGAAAGCGAGTAAACCAGGCCCGAATTTGATTATTTTCTGCTCATCAATTTCCATGCTTCCAAAACGGGTGGTTTCGATAATCATATTCTCATCTCCATCATTATTTTAAGAAGTCGATCAGATTAGTCTGCATAATTTTGGCGCTCACTGCCAGGGTCGACTCATACACGGTTTGCTGGGTGCTTAAACCTATAGTAGCTTCAGCGTAGTCGGTGTCTTCCAGGCGGCTTTCCAGCTCGGACAGCTCCAATCGGTATGCTGCAGCCCGGTCCAAAGCGGTTGCCAACCGGTTGGTTTTGGCCCCCAGCACCGCCCGTTCGGAAAGCAGGTTGTCAGTAATCTTATCCAGAGAATCAAGCTGGCTGCCTACTGCCCCCTGATCGCCGGCGTCCAGGTTCTGGCGCAGCTCAATAAGTTGGCTGAAGACGCCATTGAGGTTCACTGTCCCATCAGCAGCAGTGTGGAAAAACTTCTCGCCGGCCGCTATATTAATAGTCACACCTTCCGCTATCTCCACATTTTGCTGGTAGGTTGAGTCCAGCAGGCTGGGGTCGTAACCGGAGCTGACGAAATCGACTGTTTCTATCCTGCCATCAACCTGGCTGGCAACGTTGAAAGGCGGCTGGCCGGACTTGCCCCCGCCGAAAACATAGCGGCCTGCATATTCGGTATTGCCGAGCTGCACCAGCTGGGCAATCAATTCATTGACTTCATCCGCCATGGTCTGCATGGTGTCATCAGTAGCGGTGGCAGTGGAACCTGCGACCGCCAGTTCCCGGCAGCGCTGCAGGATCGAGGTGGCTGAATCCAGGGCGCCATCCACATTGTCCAGCCAGCCGACTGCATTTTCGATGTTGCTGCTGTATTGTTCCTGTTCTTTGATAGCCGACTTGGTACCGAGCAGCCGGGCGGTACCCACAGGATCATCCGAAGGCCGGTTGATTTTTTTGGCCGAGGCGATATGGTCCTGGTATTCCTGGATCTTCCGGGTGCTGGTGTTGATATTATTGATCATTGTCTGGGCTATCATCTGGTTGGTTACCCGCATCTGTTTCACCTACGCTTTCATGCCGTTAATCAACGTGTCCAGCATCTCATCCATGATGCTTATTACCTTGGCGCAAGCTTCATAGGCATGCTGATACTGGATCATATGAGCAGATTCCTCGTCCAGGGATACCCCCATGATCGATTCTCTCTGGCTTTTGACCTGGTCAACCAGAGCCTGAATATTGTCCACCTTGCGCTCCGCTCCATTTACAGTGCTTCCAATGTCGGTCACCAGGTTTTGGTAGAAGGAAGCGATGGAATAATTGCCTCCGGTCTGGCTGGCCAATAACCCGCTGGTGGGATCATAGACCATTGGGGCATCGCCAATTCTTGCAATCTGCAGGGCGATGTCGCCATTGCCTTCCATCACCAGGCTGCTGGAAACGGCGGCGGCTATTCTGGTGATATCAGCATCTATGTCGGGATTGACCGCCAAATTGGCGGCACCCAAGCCGCTGGCAGCAGGATCACTCCAGTCTACAGCGCTTAAATCGATTGGATTACCGCCACTATCGGTAAAAATAAAAAAGTTTTCGCCGGCGTCACCGTTCAGATCTACGCCGCCAGCATGGATTTCATTGACAGTCCTGGCGATGGAAAGCGCCAAGCCGTTCATACGGTCGATATAGTATTGAACCGAACTGTTGGAAGTGCCGTCGCCGGCCAGGATTTGTAAACCACCCAGCGCGCCGCTGTTAACGGAACTGAGATCATCTGCACCGCTGATAACTGTTGCTCCGCTGGAATCAACCAGAGTCAGGTTTCCCAGCTTGACGTCTACTCCGCCGGTGTAATTTCCGCTGGCATCCTGGCTGTTGGTAACCGTAACATTGCCCAGGGCAGACAGCTGATCCAGCAGCAAATCCCGTTTGTCCGTCAAATCATTGGGATTCTCCCCGGTTATCTTAACCCTGATTA
Organism: uncultured Syntrophomonas sp.; assembly: GCA_964647335.1. Lineage (GTDB taxonomy): Bacteria > Bacillota > Syntrophomonadia > Syntrophomonadales > Syntrophomonadaceae > PHAA01. Next base: position 3,813 of record CAZYGL010000036.1, read on the forward strand.
TCTGTTTGTTCAGGTCGGCAATGGCTGCCGCCAGCTCATTTACTTCGGCCACTGTGTCATCCATTTGGGTCTGCAGCTCAGCCTGAATCTCGCCAAGCTGCCGGTTGATTTGCTGGAAGGTGTCCGCTAAAGCGGTCGAAGCTTCCTTTAGGGCGGTACGTACTGGAGCGCTGGACGGATCAGCCGCCAATACCTGCCACTGGTTCCAGAAATCTGCGAGTTGGGCGTTAAGACCATTATCGGATGGCTCCATGAAAACAGTCTGAACCTGGTTCATGGTGCCGGCAACAGCCTTCTGATATTCCAGCTGCGAGGTCTCGTTACGGACTTCGGAGTCCAGGTACTGCTGCCGAACTCTGGTAATACTGCCTATATCCACACCGCTGCCCAGTTGTCCAACGCCTGTAACCAAGCCGGATATGGGCTGGCTGGCTTCCAGATTAACCCGCTGACGGGAATAACCTTCGGTGTTGGCATTGGCAATATTGTGCGCAGTAGTCTCCAAGCCTGCCTGCTGAACCATCAGGCCTTTTAGAGAAATGTTGAGTCCAAAAAAAAGACCGCTCATACTGTGCTTTCCTCCAATTAGAATTTGGTGTCCACCAGGGTCCGCTGATTGGCTCCGTGCAAATCCCCCTGGTGATTATAGATAAGAGAATCTGGACCGTTGATAATGTCCAGGACCTTGTTAGTGTATTTTAATCCTTGCTTAACCAGCGCCTGATTTAATTGATTCATTTCCCGCAATTTATTGCTTCTAATCATAATGACATCCCTTAGCTGGCACAGATAGCCAGCCTCTGCTTCATCGATATGGGGCAGCAATTCCTTCAAATGGTCGACAACAAGTCCGTACTCCTCTGCCAAATCCCTAATGATCTGCTTGCCCTGGCGGTCGAGAAGAGCCACTTGCCGGCTAGCCCTTTCCTGCTGGCTAACAACGTAAGTGATTACCTGTAGATTTCCTTGCTTCAAAGCTTGATGTTGGCTGTCAGATAGGAAGATCAGCTCATCCATCAGCTCAACCGCCTGTGTCATTATTGTGGTCAGATCGGAAACTTTGCCAGGCATAGGTTACTCCTTGCTGGCAGCCAGCATTTTGGCTGCTACTTTTTCCGGACTTACATTATAGAGACCGCTATCGATTTCAGCTTTGATCTTCGCAATTTTTTCTTCGCGGAGTTCAGGCAAAGCATTGGTCTCTTTAACCAAGGTATGAATCCGCTGGGCTTGGTCGGTGATTTCCACATTGTCAGGCACATTGAGGTCAAGGGGGTTTCTCTTGACTGCACCATCCGCTTTAACCTGGTTGGTTTGATATATCTTGGCGATGTTGCCAGGAAAACCATCAATTTTCATATTTCCCACTCCTTCCGGATCTCCCCATTTATACTGCTTAACCTATATTATCGGCAATATGACTTAAAACTTTAGTTCCTACCTAAATTTTTTTACTGGAACAGGTTTTTTCCCCTAAAATCTCGGCGGTAAAAGCCGATAATAGGTATGTCATCCCGATTAATCTTCCGGAAGGAGCTACCAATTTTGCCGTCTTTGAAAAAGATGCTCAATTCTATCCGCGTTCAAACCTTGTTAATCTTGGTGCTGCTATTCGTTGCAGAAATTATCCTCATCAATGCGGTGCTGGGAACAGTCATGATCAGCCGGATCGATCTTATGGAACAGCGGGATGTTGAAGAATACCTGGCCAAGTCGTCCACCAACCTGGGTAATATTTTGAACAATATGGATGTAACTGCTAGTGACTGGGCAATCTGGGACTCTACCTATAAGTACATACAAGGTCAAAATAATGATTTCGTAACCGAGAACCTGCCTGATGATACCCTGGGCACTCTCAATCTTAATTTCATGGGCTTTATCAATAACCAGGGGGAAGTTGTCTTGTCCAGGCAGTATGATGAGTCCAACGGTCATTCAGTAGCTACCGATCCGGAAATAATTCAATTCCTGCAGGGGAGCCCAGTGATCTCCAATAAGTCGCCCGACTTCCATATGAAAGGACTATTTCGTTTGCCGAACGGTTTAATGCTGGTTGCGTCCTGTCCGATCATGCCAAGTTCAGTTAGTAGAGAGGCAGCTGGCAACCTGGTAATTGGCCGTTACCTGCATCAAGCCGAGATTAACAACCTGGCGGCAGATCTGCGAGTCAATCTTACAATAGATCCAGTCGACAACCTAAGCCCTGATGACCGCAGTTATTTATCCCAGCTCACCTTTGATAATCCTACCATGGTTAAGATTGCTGACGACGATATTATTACGGGATACGCTCTATTACCCGATATCAGCGGCCAACCGGCAGGGCTGCTTAAAATCGACGTTCCCCGGGAAATCAGCCGTATTGGCAACAACGGAATCAAATATGTAGTGCGTTATACCTTGATAGCTTTTCTTCTGTCGATATTGATAGTCATGGCCTTTTTGGACCGCCGAATACTGAACCGGCTCG
>CAZYGL010000036.1:6385-9847 GCA_964647335.1 uncultured Syntrophomonas sp.
CTGTCGATATTGATAGTCATGGCCTTTTTGGACCGCCGAATACTGAACCGGCTCGCGGTAATGAGCCGTGAATTGGAATTTATCGGCAGCACTACTAACAAGAGGTTGAAGACCGATCGGAACAAGGACGAAATTGCACTCGTTTCCGATTCCATCAATGACATGCTGGACAAAGAACAACATTTGTATCAAGCCCTACAGGAAGCCCATGACGAATTGGAAAACAAAGTGTTGGATCGCACCGCTGCGCTTAATATGGCTAATGCCAACCTGCAAGAAGAGATGCGCAAGCGCGAAGAAATTCAAGATAAGATTACTCACCTGGCTTATCACGATTACTTGACCGACCTGCCTAACCGTTTGCTTTTCACTGAACTACTCTGCCACGCCATGTCTATGTCCAAACGTTTGGGCAAGGTCCTGGCAATTTTGTTTCTTGACCTGGATGGTTTTAAGAACATCAATGACACCTTGGGACATTACGCTGGAGACTGGTTACTCAAAGAAGTAGCTGCCAGGTTGGTGCAATGCATTCGCTCCTCAGACACCATAGCCCGGCTGGGCGGGGATGAGTTTATCATTATGATCGAGAACTTAAGCGATTTGGAAGGCGTTGGCGTATTTGCCGGTAAAATCTTGCATGCCTTCGAGGAGCCCTTTGTGCTGCAAAACCAGATCTGTCATGTTACAACCAGTATCGGAATAGCAGTGTATCCTGCTGATGGCGAAGATGCAGACACCCTTATCAAGAATGCTGATATTGCCATGTACCAGGCTAAGGAAAAAGGCAAAAACCAATTTGCCTTCTGCACCTCCAATATGAAGGAATATGTGGTTGAAAACATGCGCCTTAGTAATCACCTGTACCGGGCTATTGAAAAAAACGAACTGGAGGTTTATTATCAGCCACAGGTCAACTGCCAGACCTGTGAAATCGTAGGCGTGGAGGCCTTACTGAGATGGCACCACCCTACCGAAGGCACAGTATCCCCAGGTGTTTTTATTCCTATAGCCGAACAGACCGGGCTCATCAATAACATCGGCGAGTGGGTGCTGCAGCAAGCCTGCGCCCAAAACCAAACCTGGCAACAAGCTGGTCTGCCCAAGCTTCGAGTGGCCGTTAACGTTTCCGTAAAGCAACTCCACAATGCCAACTTCGTCAAAACGGTGGAGCATGCCTTGAATGAGACTGGTATGGACCCTGAATTTCTGGAGATCGAGATCACCGAAAGTGCCATAATGAAGGATCACCATAGTGTCAGTGATGTCCTGGCAGCTCTGAAGCAAATGGGAGTCAAAATTGCTATCGACGATTTTGGCACAGAGTATTCATCCTTGAACTACATCAAGACCATGCCGGTGGATAGGATTAAAATCGCCATGCCCTTTGTCCACGGAATCGGAGTCAATCACAAGGATGAGGCTATTGTCAAGGCAATCATCGTCCTGACCCAGAGCCTTGACCTCCAAGTTATCGCCGAGGGAGTAGAAACCCCAACCCAGCTTAAATTCCTTAACCAATGGATGTGCAGGGAAATCCAGGGCTACATCTATTACCGACCGATGCCGGCAGCCCAGATCGAGGAGTTGCTCCGCTATGAAGCTCCCTCTGGTGTGTTTGGGGCCATTGTCGATAACAAGTGAGCACGACATCTGATTCTGAAATCCATTTTTGTGCGTAATATTTACGGCACTTTCCTGGATTAGTAAGGAAATTTCACGAAGTAAAATTACTATATTCATGGGCGGTTCAGTAAATGGCCTTCAAAGAGGTCACAATGCGCCTATGATTTGTTGGTTTTAGAAATAAAGGTTATAAAATAGAAATCAGTTTGTCCGTTGTTTGTGCCGAATATTCTTACAATACTGCGAGAAGGGGGAATTTCTTTTGATGCAAAGTGGGCCGAGAATTGGCTGGACACTGGGAGGTTTGGGGAGTCTGATATGGATACCGGCAATGTCGGTTCTATTGTGGCATTACCACATGACAACCGCGGCAATAATCAACCTGTTCATTTTGGCACTTGGATTGGCCTATCTCTGGTTTAATGCCCCATGGAAGCGTCCCGACACCAAGCTACGGGTGCTCTACCTGGGTATGGCCGGCCTGTTGATAGCTGCCGCAGTGAATACAGCGGCGGCACTGCTGATGACCGCCTCATGGAATTGGCACCAGACTTGGTGGTTGGCCTTCTTGTTGATCTTCCTATTTCCTGCCGGGACTTTCGGTAACAAAACTTGGCGCGATCTACACGGGAATCAATAATAGGAACACAAGGGGACGGTTCTTCTGTGTCAATGTCGATTCCCTTCGGACAATGCAGAATGGTAAGACGATTCTCTGGAAAACGCGCAGGGCAAAACTACAACTGTAAAGCAATTCAATGATCTTCTTTCAGTTCTGAAGCCAATTTCAATTCCTTCAAATTTCTCAGCATGCCTTTGTCTAGACTCTTTTGAAAGTAGTTTCTAAATAGAGTTGGTAATACTCCTTCCAAGCTTTCTTCAACCCTTACAATTATTTCATTGTCCTGTTCCGATAAAGTCCAGTTATGAATTGCGTAAGCTCCTGTGGTTTTTCCGGTCCATCCAAACATAATTTTGGGTTTCATCGTATGAATTTTCGACTTAAAAGTAATTCCGTCAGCTTTCCATGTAAATTCTGAAGCTTCATTCAATAATCCTTCCAATTTAACTTCAGTTACAGAAGATTGCCAAATCGGCCATTCGCTTATTTCCGATAAGGTTTCCCAAACACAATCCAATGATGCTGTAATCGTAATTTCAGAAGATGAAAATACAGGAGCTTCCTTGTTAACAGAAATATTCATATATACTTCATCCTCTCTCTAAGGTATCAGGAAGCAATGAAAAATGATTTCGATAAAACTTTAGCGCTGACACCCCTATCAGGACAGCCATACCTACCAGGACTACGGTCTCAAGAAGAACATATTCTCCCTTAAAACCTGCTGGCGACTTCAAAAATTGATAGATCCCGAAATATGCCCAGGCAACTGGCAGCGGAAAAGCGGCGTTGCGGATTCTTGAAAGCACTCCAATGACCAGGAGAACTGCTACTATAAGGATACCAATTGCCCAGATATCGTCGGCAATGCCGAATCCATTCCATTGCAGCTTGACCAAGGCTGCGGCTATGTTGACTACAGTTGCTATGAATAACCAGCCGGTATAGATGCCAAAGGTCAAGGGCAACAGCCAGTGCTTCCCATCCCCAATTTTCAAGAGTCGCTGGCAAATCGATGCCAGAGTGATCACAAATCCCATTATGAAGAGCGCGGAAAGTTCAATCTGTAAATAGGAGAATGTGACAATCCAAGCCATATTCAGGATGCAGGTAATGATGAAGAGAGCCGTAATCTGATCTACCGCGCAGCGATAATAGGAATCATCTTTTTTTACTATCATGACAATAACCGAAATCAGCAGCAATGAGTAGAT
>CAZYGL010000037.1:0-4317 GCA_964647335.1 uncultured Syntrophomonas sp.
TTGGGCATGCTTTTTTAAATCGTTGCTCCTCACTAAAGATTTATGGAGATCGAATAAATTAACTGTTTCTCTCATGTGATATCGCCTCCTCTCACAGACTATTCCAGGATTGTCCATTTTCGAGAAGGGCCGAGCATTAAATACAAATAACCAAAGGTAGTCCTCTGGTTATGTTGATGCTTTACTAACCTCGGATTCCCTTCCACACGCTTACGAGGTTAGCTGACGGGTTCGGAAAAAGGGATTTCCCTACCATTCGGATTCACCCCAAAATTTGGTTCCCCCGCTCTTTATCGAAAAGACTCAGCGCATATATGACTTTGGTTGATTGTGGCAGAATCAATCTCATTCTGCACTTGATATGTCACGAGTTCATGGACTAATCCTCCTTTTGCGGGATTTCACTGAATACTTGCCTTAGCGCATTAAAGTCCATCTGTGGCGGTCGAGCCAAAGATATATGAACTTAAGTGAGGGGTTGACCAGCCGCCCCCTCGACCGTACGAGCGGCTGGTCAATTATTCGGAAGGCTGATAATTCAGCCATAGTGTAAGCATAAAATATAAATGTGGCAAAATTAGGGCAGAATACCCCATCATAGATTTTCGATAGACCAGTAAAAGTGCCAATGGCAGTCAATATGCTCACATATTTATGCCACATTTTAGTGTTATCTTTTTTGTAATATAATTAAATCCAAGTCCGAAAAGGGGATTGAAAAGAATCGTGAGCACGATTTATGTAGTAGATGATGAAGCAAATATCCGCCATCTCATCACTCAGTACTTAGAGAAGGAAGGCTATTTGGTGGAATCCTTCAGCAATGTGGAAGAAATGTCCAGGCGCCTGGAAGATGGACATCCGGACATGTTGATTCTGGACATAATGCTGCCCGGTCAGAGTGGGCTGGAATTTTGCCGTGAGCTCCGGGAGAAGAGTGGTATTCCGGTAATTTTCATTTCCGCCCGCCGCAAAGCTCTAGACCGGATTATGGGACTGGAGATAGGTGGAGACGACTACCTGGCCAAGCCTTTCAGCCCCAGGGAACTGACTGCCCGGGTCCGGTCTGTTTTACGCCGCACCGCAGCAGCCCCTGATCCGCAGCAATATCTGCTGGCAGGAAATCTCAAGCTAATACCTGGTGACCGCCTGGTTTTGATTAATGGCCAGGAAATCAACTTGTCCAGTAAAGAATATGAACTCCTGACCCTGCTTATCCAGCATCCCCAGCGCACCTTTAACCGCCAGGAACTGCTTGATCGGGTATGGGGTTTTGATTATGATGGCACTGAGCGAGCCGTGGACGACCTGGTCAAGCGTCTGCGCCGCAAACTGAAGGAAAGTGATTCCGAAACTAATATTGAGACTATATGGGGATATGGATACAGGTTAAATGGTGAAGTGGAAAAGCATATCTACTAAAATATTGGCTAGTTACCTGGCAGTGGTTTTCTTCACATTTCTGGTAACAGCCTTGGCCTTTTATCCCATGTTGGTGGGAGTATTGGAAAGGCGTGCCGAAATAGGCCTTGAAAAACAGGCCTGGGAAATTGCCTACACTATAGGTTCAGGCATCGAACCCTCGGCTCCGCAAAAGCTCCCCCTCACCATCCTGCTGTTAGGCCGTTCAGTGGAAAGCGATTATATTTGGCTAGATGCTGCCGACCAGATCGTATTGAGCAGCCGGTCCGAGCAGTTGCCCCTGGGGATAAACATATCCCAACCTTCTCTCAATTTGCGGGAAGAAGAACCGTTTGACCGCAGTCGGGCGAACGTATTCAAAAACGATAGTTACCTGACGGCCGAAGTGCCGGTGAGTACAGGAGGAACGGTCTTAACTTTTGTGGCCATCAGTACTCTTCAAGCTATGTACCAGGAGACCCTCATGATGATTTTCACTAGTTTATTGGGCGCTCTTTGGGTAGCTCTTCTGATTGCATTCTTTCTGATCCGCTATTTAATAAAACCGCTGCGCCAGCTGGAAGATTATGCCCAGGCAGTAGGTAACCGCGAGTTTGACCGGCGACTGGAGGTCAAATCCGACGATGAATTTGCCACCCTGGCGATAGCCTTCAACGAGATGGCAGAACGGCTCCAGAAATATGACGACAGCCGGCAGAGGTTTTTCCAAAATGCTTCCCATGAAATGAAGACCCCCTTGATGAGCATAAACGGATATGCCGAAGGTATAAGGGATGGTCTGTTCATAGGACCGGAGCTGGACAAAGCCCTCGATATAATCCATCGGGAGAGCCTGAGACTGAGGAACATGGTAGAAAATATGATCGATATCAGTATCCTGGAAGAACCACATACCATATATTTTCTGCCCCACGACCTGTACTCCATTATCGATGAAGTCCTGGAAGCCGTGGGTGGATACGCTCTGGAGCGGGCGGTGTTGTTGGAATCCCTGGTGCCTAGTCGCACTTGGGTAGCCGGGGATTGGGACCAACTGCACAGCTTGTTCGTTAACCTGTTGTCAAATGCCATACGTCATGCGAGCAGCAAAGTCACCGTAACTTCGAATCTTTCTCAGGATGGCCTCCAAGTGGTGGTCCGGGTTCAGGATGACGGGCCGGGTTTCACTGCCAAAGATCTTGAGCAAGGTTTTGATTATTTTTATACCGGATCCCAATCTGGTTCTGGGCTGGGACTCACTATAGTGAAGAAAATTGTCGAGGAACACCGGGGAGCGATACGGATCTATAACGCTGTCCCCACTGGGGCGATAGCTGAACTCATGCTGCCAATTGCCGCGAAATGATAAGAAAGCCTGTTTTGCAGGTTTTGCGTAGCACCTGCAATTACAATTTCTTGGGCATTTTCGTGGATTTTTCCCGGACTTTGTGCTCGCCCATTTGGGCGACGTTTTTGCTTTTTGGGCGACGATTTGGCGACAACTAGTATATATTTCAAAATCGACCAGAAAACACAAAACCCGCCATCCCCAGGCGGGTCTCTTATATTCTCACTGGTCGGGATGACAGGATTTGAACCTGCGGCCTTCTGGTCCCGAACCAGACGCGCTACCAAGCTGCGCTACATCCCGACGCAAAAACAATTTTACCGTAACCGGTGAATATATTCAAGCTTTAAGCATATTTAAATCATGGCTAGCTATAAGCCTTTGTTTTGCCGCTTTAGTCATGTGTTTGATCTGCCACTCCCTTTGCATGGCTGCATTCTTATCCGGATTTTGTTCAAGATACACTAATTCTACTGGTGTTCGCCCCCGGGTGTACTTGCTGGCAAGTCCCTGCTGGTGTTCTTCCAACCGGCGTTTGATGTCAACTGTGTACCCGGTATAGAATGTTTCATCCCTGCATTTCAATATGTACACATAGGGCATTTACTCAGGTCCTTTCACATCATCTCCCGTCTTTTCCCCTTTCACCATGCAAAAGCGGGAGAGATTGCCCTCTCCCGCTTGGGGAATCCGCGATTAGAAACGGTGATGGGATACTTTTAACGGCATTTTGAACTTATGGGTTATAGTATTGGCGATTTCTTCAATATCGGCCAAGGTCACATCAATGACCAGGCAGCGCAGTTTGGCATAGATACGATAGGCATTGTCGAGCTCTTCGGCAACCAGGTCGTCCAGGTTGTCTATATCTTCCGGGAGTTTGAAGCTTCGCGCCCTCTCCCTGCGCAGTTCCAGGAGGGTGTCCAGATCGATGGTCAAGCCTACCATTGGGACCTTATCCTTGAGATCCATGATCTCCTTGGGTATTTCCGTATCCATTTTGATGGGGAAATTGGCCACCTTGATCCCTATATTGGCCAGATGCATAGCCAGCGGGGTTTTTGAAGTTCTCGGCAGACCCAGGATAATCAGGTTGGCTTCATTGATAGTATCCAAATTAGCCCCATTGTCATGATCAATGGAATATTCGACCGCTTTGATGCGATTGAAGTACTCAGCATCTTGTTTGTGAGTCAGTCCGATGGTCTGGGTCGGTTTCATGCCGGTTTTTTCTTCAATAGCTGAAAACACTGGCTGCAGCATATTGATAGCCGTTATACCTTTCTCGGCAGCTTTGGCTTGGATGTATTCAGCCAGCTGCATTTTGACGATAGTGTAGATGATTATGGCATCTTCCTCAATCGCCCGGTTCAAAATGTGCATTACCTGCTCTTCTTTGGTCACCCGGGAAAACCTGGTGATACTCCTCTCGATATCGAACTGCAGCACCGACGCAACTGCTATTTTCTCTGCGGTTTCACCGACCGAGTCTGATACTGCGAATAAATGGAGTGTTTGTGGCATTATACCCTCCCCTTTCTATTAATAATCTTCGGCATGGCCTAGAC
>CAZYGL010000037.1:4417-8169 GCA_964647335.1 uncultured Syntrophomonas sp.
GAATCGTCCGCCCGTTCCCTGATGTTGGTCTGCCTGATGACCTTATTCATATAATCCCGCCAAATCGGCCCAGCGACTGTACCCCCATATGCTGAAAATCCTTTAATGGGAGAATTGTCACTGTTGCCCACCCAAACCGCTGTGGCCAAATCGGATGTATAGCCTACATACCAAAGATCCTGACTGGTATTACTGCCGCTCTTGCCTTCAGTGGTGCCGGTCTTGCCCCCGCTGCTAACGGAAATCCTGGCATTGGTGCCGGTCCCCTGGGTCACTACGGCTTTCAGGATCCTGTCCATGGCCGAGGCGCTGCTGGTGCTGATTACCCGTTGGGCCCCGGATTGATCCTGGTAGACGATCTTATCCCGGCTGTCCAGCACTTTCAGAACAGTGAAGGGGCTCTCGTGCCTGCCCTGAGCTGGAAAGACGCCATATGCAGACGCCATCTGCAGGGGAGAAATGCCTCTGGTCATTCCTCCCAGGGCTAGGGCCAGGTTGTGGTCTTCATTTTCCACCGAAGTTATGCCGAATTTTTCAAGGTACTGGACCGCAGTGTTTACCCCCAGTTGGTTCAATACTTCCACCGAAGCCACATTATATGAGTGGACCAGGGCTTCGGTCACGGTTACCTCGTCTGGACTCTGGGCATAATTGTCTGGATTGTAGCCATTAAAATCCCTTGGAGCATTGTTCAACTTGGTATTGGCCTTTATTTTCCCCTCATTGAGAGCCGCCGCATAGTAAAGAGGCTTGATGGCCGAACCCGGTTGGCGAGGGTGGATCGCCATGTTGATCTGGTTCTTGCTCCAGTCTGCTCCGCCAACCATGGCTTTTATACCCCCGGTTGACGGGTCAACCGAAACCAGGGCTATGTCCTTGGCAGTTATTCCCCGGCTGGCAAAGGAACGGGCATTGCTGCTCACTGAGGATTCAGCTGCTTGCTGCATCCTTGGATCGATGGTGGTGTAGATCTTCAAACCGCCACCGTACAGTTTTTGGGCTCCTATCTTGTCTTCCAATACACTGGTGAGATAAGCCAGGTAATAGGGGTGGGGATTGACTGTCGCTCGCGGTGGAATGATAGCAAGTTTCTGTTTTATAATTGCCTCTCCCTCTGCCGGCGTGATGATTTCCTGATCCACCAGCACCCCCACCACCACTCGCTGCCTCTCCTTAAGGCCTTCCATATTGCGGTCGGGAGAATAATATTCAGGGGCCTGGATTATCCCGGCCAGCATAGTCATCTCCGCTTTATTCAGCTGAGTTACGTCCTTACCGAAATAGCTTTGGGCTGCACAGGCCATCCCCGAACACCCCCTCCCCGTATATATCTCATTCAAATACATGTCGAGGATGGCTTCTTTGGTATATTTATTCTCGATAGAAACCGCAATGAACAGTTCCTTTATTTTGCGGATAAAACTCTTTTCCTGGGTCAGGAAAAGAGTTCTGGCCAGTTGCTGGGTGATGGTACTGCCGCCCTCAGCCTTGGAACCAGAACGCAAGTCGTTATAAATGGCCCTCCCGATGCTCCTGGCATCGTAGCCGTTATGCTCATAGAAGCGCCGATCCTCTACCGCCACCACGGCTTCTTTCAAGAATTCAGGGAAATCCTGGCTGTACTCACGCTGATAGCCAATTTTCGCCATTTCCGTGCCATCACTGTAATAAGCTACGGACTGTTCTTGAACCTGGTATTCCCAACTGCTGATGCCGGTAAAAAAATCAGCTGCTCTGGTGGTGGTCTGGGTGAGGGTGACCCCAATGAAAAAGAACAATCCGAAGACAAGAGCCCCAATTGCAACCACACCGCTTTTGACTATCGATCCCATAATCCGATGCCTCTCATTCTTTAAACAACCGACTCGCTCCCCCGGGAGGTTTGCAGGAGCAGCAACTCAACTCAACCATAATACGCGTTAAACTCAATATTATTATAGTCTTTGCCTATCACTGGTCAACAAAATTAGGCGTCCGTCTGTTTTTGGGTGAAGTTGCTCTTTCTTTCCCGAGCTGGAAGCAGTGCTTTCAGAAGATAGAAATATCAGTTTATTCCCGCTTAAATTTGTTTTACAATTAGGTTGGTGTCTGTATATACTAAATAGCTTGGATCTTTAAAGATGTTATATTTAGCTGCTTTGGGGGAGCAATTTGGAGGAGGACCGTTTAATGGTGAAGAAGAACCCTGACACTCAAGTTATAGTTATTACTTCTGGAAAAGGCGGGGTAGGAAAAACGACCGCGGTAGCCAATCTCAGCACTGGCCTGGCCAAACTAGGTTATAGTGTGGCGGTTATCGATTTAGACATAGGGCTTAAGAAATTGGATCTGATCCTTGGTCTGGAAAACAGGGTCATTTACGATATCATCCAGGTGGTGGAAGGTGAATGCACTTTAAAACAAGCCTTGGTCAAAGACAAGAGATTCCCCGCCCTTTATATGCTGCCTGCGGCCCAGACCCGGAATAAAGATGATATTACCGTTGAACAGGTCAAGACCGTGATAGAAGAACTGAAACCAGATTTCGATTTCATCTTCATAGATTGCCCGGCGGGAATAGAACAGGGATTCCGCAACTCCATCGCTGCTGCTGACCAGGCTATAGTAGTAACCAATCCTGAAGTATCGGCCGTGCGTGATGCGGACCGCATCATAGGCATGCTGGAATCAGCTCAGTTTGAGGATATCAAACTGCTGGTAAATCGCCTCCGTCCCGAAATGGTGCGCAAGGGTGACATGTTGAGCATCGATGACTTGATCGAACACCTGTGCATAGACTTGCTGGGCGTGGTCCCCGAAGATCAGAATGTGGTTATTTCCACCAACCGGGGGGAACCGATCATCCTGAATGATAATTCCATGGCCGCTCGGGCATTCAACAATGTCGTACAACGCCTGCTCGGTAACGAGGTTGATATCATGGAGCTGGAAGAGCAAACCTTCTGGAGTCGCCTGAAACGCAACCTCGGATTCAAGAACTAGAAAAGGGAGGCCGTTGACGTGATAAATCTGCTGAAAAAGATATTTTCGCCCGATAAAAATACCAGCCGCAATCGGGCAAATGACCGTTTGCGGGTCGTGCTCACCCACGATCGCCTCGGGGCCAACAGTCAGCTTATGGAGACCCTGCAAAGGGAGATCATCGCAGTTATAGCCAAACACATGGAAATAGAAGGTGTCCCTGAGGTTCATCTGATTACCGAAGGCAGGCGGACTGCACTGGACATCAGCATCCCTATCAAAGGCAGGTAGTTTCAATTGGCAAAACTTGATGTAAAAGGAGTAAACAATAGCCTGGTATTCGTTTTTTCCCAGGGCAGCGGCCAGGAATACGAGGAATTGTTAAAGAAGCGGTTCGAAAGCAATCGCCAGTTGTTCGAAGGTTCGCCGGTGCTTTTCCAGGGAGAAGGTCTGAAGACGCTCACCCGGGAGGAAGTAGTGTCACTGCAGCGTTTGTGCCTGGATTATGGCATGTACTTACATAATGTCCACACTCCTGCCCGCAGTGCCAAACCAGCCGGGGAAGATCTCTTCATCTACCGCACCCTGCGGAGCGGCCAGAGGTTACATAGTGAAGGATCAATGATCATCTGGGGTAATGTGCATGAGAGTTCGGAAATCACTGCTGCCAAGGATATCATTGTCCTGGGCAGGTTGGAAGGTATAGCCCATGCCGGTTGTTACGGAGACAACGGCGCCACGATTTTCGCCCTGAATCTAAGCCCCAAGCAGCTCCGCATCGGCACCAAGAT
>CAZYGL010000037.1:8269-9847 GCA_964647335.1 uncultured Syntrophomonas sp.
CCACGATTTTCGCCCTGAATCTAAGCCCCAAGCAGCTCCGCATCGGCACCAAGATTTCCCGGGCACCAGGTGATTATAAACGCAAAGCAGTTCCGGAACTAGCTTTCATTGAAGATGACAATATATGCATAAAGGAGTATAAGGCGGGTTAGTTTTCTTAGCTAATCCGTTTTGGTTTGAGTATGGTTAAGAGCGAAAGAAAGAGATAGCAAAAAGAACCATGGCCAGTAGCGCGACGGCGAAACCGATAGTACCCAGATTAGCATGACTGATTAGCCACTCGCCCTCCCCGGACTGGATAATCATTGCTGAGCTGATTAATGCTCCGGCTATGATCAAGCTGGCACTCAGACGGTCGGCCAACTTATGAATACTGCGGTTTGCCCCTGGGCTGAAAGATACTTCCATATTTAATTTGAGTCGGTCTTGTTCTGTCTTGTAGAGTAAATTGTTTAGGTTGGCCGGTATCTTTCGTAAAGGCCGCAGGTCCTGATAATATTTACGTCGTAAAAAACCATAAAAATTCTTAGGTTTCATCCTCTCGCGGATCACCTGTTGAGCCATTGGACTCGCTACCGCCATGAAATCGAAGTTGGGATCCAGCCTCTTCCCGACCCCTTCCACCGTTATGAGGGCTTTCATCAAGGAAGTAAGGTAAGGTGGTAGTTGCAAATGATGTCGATAGGCCAAATCTATGAACTCATTGCGGACCCGCTCCATACTAACATTTCCTATTTTTGAGGCAGCTACCGTTTCAACCAGCTCAGAGAATTCCTCACGAAAAATGTCCAGGGGCTGGTGCTCGGCGATAATCCCCATTTCCTCCAAGCAGGCAATTGCCATATCAATATCTCTGCGAACCAGGCTGTACATCAGTTCCCCTATGTTGGTCAACGTATTTCGGCTTAAAGAACTCACTTCCCCGAAATCTATGAAAGCTATATGGTCTTCATCTATCACCAGGATATTCCCAGGATGGGGATCAGCCTGGAAAAAACCATGGAATATTATCTGGGTCAAAAAAGCCTGGGTTCCTAACTGCGAAGTCTTGGTGCGATCCCAACCGCGGCGCGTTATTTCATCCAGATCGCTCAACTTCACCCCTTCAATATAGTCTTCAGTCAATACTCGGCCAGTGGTATATTGCCAGTAGATTTGAGGGATAATCACCCGCTTGTCCTGAGCGAATTCACGGTACATCCTCTCTGTATTGCGGGCTTCGCGATCATAGTCAAGTTCGGCCATAATCATTCGCGCATACTCTCGCGTCATATCCACGACCCCCAGACGCCGGGCCAAACCGGAACGCCATTCAGCGAAGCGCGCCAGCTCAATAATTACCTCCAGATCTTTGGCCATCATTTTTTCTATATTAGGCCGCTGAACCTTCACGATGACTTCTTCGCCGCTCTTCAGGCGGGCTCGATGCACTTGCCCGATGGAGGCTGCAGCCAATGGATTGGGGTCGAATTCGGCGAAAATTTCATCAGGATGACCCAATTCCCGGATTAGTTGGCAAACCACTTCTTCATATGAGAAAGGTGGGACCTTGTCTTGGAGTTTCTCCAGTTCATTAAT
>CAZYGL010000038.1:0-2118 GCA_964647335.1 uncultured Syntrophomonas sp.
TTTTCCCATAGTTCACCTAGATTCACGCAGACTACAATGTCTTTGTCACTAAATTGCCGGTCCTCACATAATACGATATTGACCCGCCCGGTCAAGGGTTCACCTCCGGGCAGGGAAAGAAACGTCTCCTTGCCCATGACCACGATTTTACCCATCGTGGTTTGTTTGAAGTATCTCATGTCCGCCGGAATATGTGCCAGGAGCTGGCCCTGATATCCTATGCCCCAATTTTTGTCTACCGCCACGATTGCCTGCATCGCCTAACCTCCTATACCGCAACCGGTATCCGGGTGATCTGCTCCCCGTGCCGATAGTCTTCCAGTTGGAAGTCCTGCACTCGGAAAGCATAGAAATCTTTAACCGCGGGATTGACTAATAGGTGGGGAGCGGGGAAGGCCTCCCTTTCTATCAATTCTTTCACAAGGGGGATATGCCGGTCATATATGTGGGCATCAGCGATCACATGCACTAGTTCACCGACTTCCAGGTTGCATACCTGAGCCAGCATGTGTATTAGGATGGCGTACTGGCAGACATTCCAATTGTTGGCCACCAAAATATCCTGGGAACGCTGGTTGAGAATGGCATTGAGCGTGCTGCCGGACACATTGAAAGTCATGCTGTATGCACAGGGGTAGAGGTGCATTTCACTCAAGTCGGCATGGTTATACATATTGACCATAATGCGGCGGCTGGATGGGTTGTTCTTCAGGTCATAGATCACCCGGTCCACCTGGTCGAAATCGCCTTCAGAGTAATGGTGCTTGATGGCTAGCTGGTATCCGTAGGCCTTGCCGATAGATCCTTCTTCGTCCGCCCAGCTATCCCAGATATGGCTGCTCAGATCATTGATATTGTTGGATTTCCTCTGCCAGATCCAAAGCAGCTCATCTATGGCTGCCTTAAGGTTGGTGGGACGCAGGGTGAGAATTGGAAACTCCCGGGCAAGATCATAGCGATTGACTATGCCGAATTTTTTGATGGTATGGGCAGGCTCTCCATCTTCCCACCTGGCCCGTACTTTTTCTCCCTGCGAAGAGATGCCATTGGCCAGTATTTCCTGACACATGGCGATAAATATCTGATCTGCTCTGCTCATATATGAATCCACCTCATCCATTTTCAGTCCCCGACTCTTGTCTTCAAATGCTGCAGTGCTCTCTTAAGCTTCTCCCCAGGCCCGCTTGACCAGGTACCGCAAGCGATCTTGGTCTCCAATGAGGTAAAGGTAGCCCAGCAGGGCTTCAAAACCTGTGCTCATACGATAGGCGTGGAGGTCAGCATTTTTTGGAGGTGTGCTGCGGGTATTGCGGCCCCTCCTTACCATATTCTGTTCCTCAGGGGTCAGTTCGTCCATGATCTGACGGATAAAATGTGCCTGGTTCTCGGCCTTGACCATCTCAACTGTATCCAAATGCATGGATCTGAGGCGGCGGTGCCCTGATGCCAATATATGAGTCCGCACCATCAGTTCATACACCGCATCACCAATGTAGGCCAACACCAGGGGCGGGTACTGGTTAGGATCAGTCCCCGGTGGGATCTCAGGCATCAGCATGCTTCCACCTGACTCCTTCCCGGGTATCTTCCAGCACAATTCCTGCTGCCTGGAGATTATTTCGCAATTCATCTGCACGGGCATATTCCTGTTTTGCTTTCAATTCCTGCCTCATCTGCAGCAGGTATTGCACAAGTTCATCCGCCTGGGGGGGCTGCTCATAGCGGAAGAGGCTCCCGCCTGGTTTATCCTCCACTTTGACCTCCAGGCGCAGCAACAGGTCCCGCAGGGAATCAGCCCGGGCGAAGTCTTTGTCCTGGCGCGCGGCATTCCGCAGCTCAAGGATAAGGCCCAATAATTTGTCCACTACCTGGCTGTCATTGCCCTGGCGCTCCATGAATATCCCCAAAACGCCGCCCAGGTCCGCATAAGTACCCAAAGCCTGGTTCAATTGGGCCTGGTCTGCTGAACTAGCTGCGTCAGCCCCGCTGATAAAGGAATTGATCTGGTGGGACATTTCGAAAAGGAACCCCATGGCCTTGGCGCTGTTGAAATCGTCATCCATGGCGGCGATAAACTGATCCTCCAGGACCTTAACCGCGTCAATCAGTTCCCCCTGG
>CAZYGL010000038.1:2218-4926 GCA_964647335.1 uncultured Syntrophomonas sp.
AAGCGCCCCAAGGCTTTGCGGGCTTCTTCCAGTTTCCCGTCATCGAAATCAAGCGGGCTGCGGTAATGGGTGGCGATAAGGTAAAAACGCACTACATCGCGGGGGAACTTGGCCAGTATGTCCCTGAGGATAAAGAAGTTCCCCAATGATTTAGACATCTTTTCGCTGTTCACAGTTATGAAACCGTTATGCATCCAGTATTTAACGAAGGTTTTGCCGGTATAGGCTTCTGCCTGGGCAATTTCATTCTCATGGTGGGGGAAGATCAGGTCGGCTCCACCCCCATGTATATCCAGAGTCTCGCCCAGATATTTGGTTGACATTACCGAACATTCAATATGCCAGCCCGGCCGACCAGGACCCCAGGGACTGCCCCAGGCTGGTTCGCCCGGTTTTGCCTTCTTCCACAGGGCGAAATCCACCGGTTCCTCCTTGCGTTCATCTACTTCCACCCGGGCTCCAGCCAGCATGTCATCAATAGTGCGGCCGGACAGTTTGCCATAACCGGGAAAAGCCTTGACCCGAAAATAGACATCTCCCTCGACTTCATAGGCGAATCCTCTGCTAATGAGCCCCTCCACCGCTTCAATGATATCCGGTATATGTTCGCTGACCCGGGGGTGTACATCAGCTCTGACGATGCCCAGCGCATCAGCATCCTGAAAGTACTCTTGGATATAGCGCTGGGCCAGGAGGATCGGATCATCCCCCTCTTCCCGGGCCCGGTTGATTATCTTGTCATCGACATCCGTGAAGTTCTGCACATATTTGACCTGGTAGCCCCTGTATTTCAGGTACCGCCTGACCGTATCGAATACTACCAAGGGGCGGGCATTGCCCAGGTGGATATAATTATAGGTGGTCGGCCCGCACACATACATTTTTACCTGGCCAGGATCAAGCGTTACCAGCTCTTCTTTGTTGCCACTCAGGGTATTGTACACTTTCATCCGGGGGCACCTCCTTCTTCAGACTTGCCAGTTTTTTCTCTAATTCATCGATCTTATTTTGCATCATAGCCAGTGCGTCGGTAATCGGATCGGGCAGGAGATTGTGGTCCAGGTCCACTCCATCATAATCCTCCCCTAACCTGATTCCCTCCCGGGCTACGATCCGCCCCGGTACCCCTACTACTGTGCAATAGGGGGGGACCTCCTTTACAACTACCGAACCCCCTCCGATTTTAGAGTGATCGCCTACTTTGAAGGATCCTAAAATTTTGGCTCCCGCACTGATGGTAACATTGTTGCCAATGGTGGGATGGCGTTTGCCTTTCTCTTTGCCTGATCCTCCCAGGGTCACTCCCTGGTAAAGGGTGACATTGTCTCCGATTTCTGCTGTCTCCCCGATAACTATGCCGCTGCCGTGGTCGATAAAGAAATTTTTACCGATCTTGGCCCCGGGGTGGATCTCGATACCAGTCAGAAAACGGCTGAGATGCGAAACCAGCCGTGCCGTGAAATAACGTTGGCGTTCGTATAGCCAGTGGGCTACCCGATGCATCAAAATAGCATGAAATCCTGGGTAGAGGAAAATTATCTCTGCCACGCTGCGGGCAGCCGGATCCCTTTCGAAAACCACATCTATCTCCCGTTTGATTGCCTCGAACATCTCTTCCCCTCCTTTACCCAACATTAACCCAAAACAAATAAAACCTTTCATCCCTGCTATCAGAGACGAAAGGCTGCACTTCCGCGGTTCCACCCTGCTTGGGTGCCTTAAGCACCCCGCTCAAATAAAATAACGGTTATCACCGGGTAAACCTACTATTGATTTCGGCTTACCTGCTCCCGGGCGCATCTTCGTCGTCTTCATACTGTAAGAGGGCTCTCAGCCGGTGACCCTCTCTCTCTGGCAGCGATCGGCGCTTACTTCTCCCGTTCCCAGCATTTCAATATGCAGCTCCTGTCATGCCTTTGGGCATTATCATTATAGGTGCGAATCACCGGGCTTGTCAAGACGCATTCATCACCTCGAGGGCTGGTCTATCGCCAGAACAACAGGTAGAGATACACCATGGCCAACAGGACGGATACCAGCATCATGGGAAAACCAATTTTGAGGTAATCGATGAAAGAAATACGGTCCCCGTATTTTTCGGCAATACCTGCTACGACCACGTTAGCCGATGCTCCGATCAGGGTCCCGTTACCACCCAGGCAAGCTCCCAGGGATAGGGCCCACCACGTGGGTTCCATGGGCAAACTCGACATTTGCCCCATAGTCTGCAGCAAGGGGATCATAGTAGCCACGAATGGTATATTATCCACAAAGGCTGAGGCAATCGCTGACAACCACAAAACCAGTATGCCGGTTTGCATCAGTTCCCCCCCGGTCAGCAGCAGGGCCTGGCGTGCGATCCACTCGATGACCCCGGTTTCCACCAGTCCTCCAACCAGGATGAACAGCCCGGCAAAGAAAAAGATGGTAGGCCATTCGATATTCAGCAGTACTTCTTCCGGGTGCTCACCACTGACCAGCATCAGCAAGGATGCCCCTAATAATGCGATCGTAGCTGATTCAAGGTGCAAGGCTTGGTGGAGCAGGAATCCCACCATGGTCAGGCCCAGGACTATGAGCGACCGGTTCAGCAATCCCCAGTCTTTGATGGCTTGTTTCTCATTCATGGCGATTATGTTCTGGATACGATCAGGAGTAGTTTCAAGATCATGGCGGTAGATTAAGACCAGCAGGATTATGGTAACCGC
>CAZYGL010000038.1:5026-7475 GCA_964647335.1 uncultured Syntrophomonas sp.
CCCGCTCTGCCTGGTAATACCTACGATTATCATCATACCGATGAGCAAGCCGATAGTGTTGAAGTCAATGGATTCAAAAGCATTATCCTGGCTGATGACCCCCAGGGCGATGATGGATGCGGCCCCCAGCATGGCAATCACGGTCCGGTGGATCTTGTCGCTTATAATTACTGCATATACCAGCAGAAACACACTCACTGCCAACCATAGATCCAATTTGTTTCCACCTTCCCAGCCGCCTACAAAAGTGGCTCATACGCGGTTTTTCTTAAAATGCCCGATCCGGGCCACCATGCTAATCTCCATGACCGCTGTTTGCCAGGTGACATTTACCCTGCCTCCCCAGCTTACAACCCACGGTCAATTAATCATAGGCCCCCTATCGATGCAATGTCAATTAACCTCCGGGGCGCGCTCAGCATACTCCTTCTTTGCAGAAAAGGTCAGATATCTGGTTGATCATGGCCGAGCGCCCCAGGACTATGACCTGGTCATCGCTTTCTAGGCGGTCTTCTCCGCCAGGATTGATGATGGTTTCTGCTCCGCGCTGAATCATAAGTACTGAGACCCCAAATCGGCTGCGCAGGTCTATTTCCGCCAGGCTCCTGCCTGCTGCCCGCGAATCTTTGCCGATGCGCATATTGATTATCTCCGCATCATGATGATGGAGTTTGATGTCCATGAGACTTGGGGAACGCTTGGACAGATTGCGCAGCATCTCATAGCCATCGGACCGTACTTCAGCGATGAAATTGTCTATATCCACCTTGGGAACCATATATTTTTTCAAGACCAGGGCGAATATCTCCACCGAGGTCTCGAACTCCTCTGGTATGACGTGGTTGGCCCCTACTTGATAAAGAGGCTGGATTTCCTGCACATAGCGGGTGCGGACAATGATGCTGACCGCTGGATTTGCGTGACGGGCCAAATCAGTTATCCGGACAGTCGCGGCCGGGTCTGATATAGCAATCACCGCCACCCTGGCTTCTTTAATATTGGCATGCTGCAAAACTTCCGGTTGAGTTGCATCCCCGTAGAAGATGGGTTCTCCCTTCTGCTTCTCGTGGCGGACTGTATCAGGATTATGTTCGATGATCACATAAGGAATGTTGGAAGCCGCAGCGGCCCGGGCCAGGTTTCTGCCGTTCACTCCGAAACCGATTATAATCAAATGATCGCTTAAGGCCGTGGCAGCAGATTCCATGTCTTTTTTGCTTCCCCGGGTCAATGAGGCAGGCAGGAAATTTATAAAAGCTCGTACTAGTCTAGGTGAAGCGACGATGATGAACGGAGTCAGGATCATGGTTATCACTGACACCGCCATGAAGAGCTGGTTGAAACTGTCATCGATCAAGCCATAAGCCAACCCAAAGCCGGCCAGGATAAAGGAGAACTCCCCTACCTGGCACAAGGCTAATCCAGCCAGGAGGGCAGTGCGTATGGGAAGCCCCAAAACAAGAACCGCCAGCGCTCCGATAAGTGACTTGCCCAGCAAGACCGCCAGAGTAGCTGCAACGATTATTAACGGATGCTCCAGCAGTATCCCGATGTTCATCAGCATCCCGATGGATACAAAAAAGATGCTGGTGAAAACGTCCTTGAAGGGCAGGATATTGCCCAGAGCCTGGTGGCTGTATTCCGATTCAGATATTATGAGCCCGGCCAGGAAAGCTCCCAGGGAAACCGACAATCCCAGGCTGGATGTAAACCAGGCAACGGCCATGCACATGGTGACAATGGAGAGCAGAAAAAGCTCGCGGCTGCGCTGCCGGGCAATATTATAAAGCAGCCAAGGTGCCAGCCACTTGGCACTGACATATAACATGCCCATGATGAGAATCACTTCTGCCAGGAGAAGCAGTGGAGACTGACCAACGTTCTGTCCAGAATGGGCCAAAAAGGGTGTAAACAACATCATGGGGATAATGATAATATCCTGAAAAATTAGGATCCCCAGGGCATTGCGCCCGTAAGGAGCATCGATCTCCGCCCGGTCTTGCAGTATGTTCAGGACAATCGCGGTGCTGCTCAAAGATATCAGGAAGCCGGTAAATATCGCCCGTTCCCATGACCAGTCCAAAAGAGCAAAGACCATCCAGGTAACCAGGGTAGTGAACCCAACCTGCATCGCTCCTCCCAGCAGGACCATTTTTTTCATCTGCAGCAATTTGCCGATGGAGAACTCGATCCCGATGGTGAACAGCAGGAGGATAACACCCATTTCAGCCATTGTCTCTACATTATGTACACCCTTGACCAAACCCAACCCATTGGGTCCCGCCAGGACACCAGTAAGGAGCAGCCCGACCACACTCGGTATATTAAGCCTGTGGCACAGGTAAATTACTGCTATGGCCAGGGCGAAGATGACCAGAATATCTTGAAACAGGGGGATGTCTATACCTGCCACTCCTTTCCCAGTCCCTCCAGGAACCATAGTGAATGT
>CAZYGL010000038.1:7575-9770 GCA_964647335.1 uncultured Syntrophomonas sp.
CGCCAGAAAACTACGAACATATAGGCTGTAGCCAGGACTATCGATAACAGCATGAGGGGAAAGCCGATTCGAAAAAACGACCCGAAACTGATGGGACTGCCATATTTAGAGGCAATGCCAGCTACGATGACATTGGCTGATGCTCCTATCAGGGTGCCATTGCCCCCCAGGCAAGCTCCAAGGGCCAGGGCCCACCAGGTGGGCTCCATAGGCATACCAGAAATCTGTCCCATGGTTTGCAGCAAGGGGATCATAGTCGCCACAAACGGGATGTTGTCCACAAAGGCCGAGGCGATTGCTGACAGCCACAAGACCAGCAAGCCCGTTTGCGCCGGATTGGCTCCAGTCAGCCCCAGGGCCTGGACGGCCATTAATTCAATCACCCCGGTTTCAACCAATCCCCCTACCAGGACAAACAGACCCGCGAAGAAGAAGACAGTGGGCCACTCGATGTTCAAAAAGATCTCTTCTGGACTTTCCCTGGTTATCAGCATCAAAACAGCTGCCCCAAAAAGGGCGACCGTAGCAGATTCGAGGTGCAGGGGCTGGTGCAGCATAAATCCAGCCATGGTAAATCCGAGTCCCAGCAGAGACTGATAGAGCAGCTTCCAGTCCTTGATATATTTTCTCTCGTCCAATCCCATGAGATCTTGTCTCCGCTCCTCCGTGGTCACCAGGTCGGCGCGATAATATATCAACAATATGGCTAATGTCACCAGTAAAATCACCAAAACCGGCAGAGCCAGATTAGCCAGGAAATCGATAAATCCCAAGCCAGTGGCACTGCCTATCATAATATTAGGCGGATCTCCGATCAGGGTAGCTGTCCCGCCGATGTTGGAACACAGGATCTCAGTGTAAAGAAATGGGTAGGGGGATATATCCAGTCGGTCGGTGATAGCGAAAGTTATGGGCACCACCAGCAAGACTGTAGTAACGTTATCCAGCAGGGCTGAAGCTACGGCAGTCACCAATCCCATCGCCGCAAGGATAGCCAGGGGCTTTCCCCCTGCCAGCTTGGAGGACTTGATGGCAAGGTACTCGAAAATCCCGCTCTGCCTGCTTATCCCCACAATGATCATCATTCCGATCAGCAAACCAATCGTATTGAAATCTATATGCTCGAAAGCTGCTTCCTGTTCTATCACTCCCAGGGCTATTATCAGCCCCCCGCCCAGCATGGCGATTATGGTGCGGTGTATTTTATCGCTTATGATAAATGCATAGACGGCCAAAAACACCGCAATAGACAACCAGAACTGCATTATGTTCACCACTTTCCGATCCGCGCAAATCCCCTGTTCGATTAGCCGGGCCGCACTGTTTATGTCCGCTTAAAACAAAATCGGGTAGTCCTTGTGCAAAGACTACCCACCCCAGTAAGTCGATTCTCATAGCACCGGAGCCTTATCTGTCCGACTTAGGCCCCTTAGCTCCGCAGCCCGGGTTTTCACCCAGCCTGCTTTGACCGTCAATCAATATTGGTTTTGCTGATTATTTTATCACAAGCCTGGGTTTTCCTCCAGGATAAGTGCCTTCGGAGCAGCTATCCAGGCCCTTTGACATGACTCAATCCCGGGCGCAAATTGTGCCTGATTGCAGGTTTTCTATAGCCTGGTCCAGTCTTCTCAAAGTCTCCTCCCGCCCCCAGATCAGCATGAGATTCGGCAGTTCAGGCCCGTGGGTCTGTCCGGTAAGGGCGCAGCGAAGGGGCATATATACATCTTTGGGCTTTAACTTGAGTTTCTTCACGGTGGACTTGAGAAAATCTTTGGCTTCACCGGGGGCAGAAAATTCCGGCAGGTCCTGGCGCACCGTCTGCAGAACCGCGAGCACGCCTTCGCCCTCCAGGGCTTGCCGGGCTTCAGCCTCAGGTACCGGCGCACGGAATAATGGACCTAAGAGCTTGGCTATGTCGGCAAGACAGACCAGGTGATCACGAATAGATTCTACAAGTATTTCATAATGAAAGTTGTCCAGCTTGGCTATAGCCGCTTTAAATTCGCCCAGATAAGGTCTAAGCATGGCAGCCAGTTCAGGGGTGGACTTTTTCTTCAAGTACTGCTGGTTGAACCAGTTCAGCTTGTCCATATCGAACACCGCTGGACTCTTGGCTACTTTTTCCAGGGTGAATTGGGCGATAATTTCTTCCTGGCTTAGTATCTCTTGCTCGCCCTCCGGCGACCAGCCCAGCA
>CAZYGL010000039.1:0-1735 GCA_964647335.1 uncultured Syntrophomonas sp.
TGTCGGGGCGGGGATGCAGAGTAACCCTGGAGTAGCAGCCAGCATGTTCGAGGCCTTGGCCAAAGAAAACATCAATATTCACATGATCAGCACTTCGGAAATAAAAATTTCGTGCATAATCGATGAGGACGAGATCGAAACCGCAGTCAAAGCCCTGCATCGTAAATTCAATCTGGACAATGACGAGTAACCATACCAGCCGAAAACAGGTCCACCCGCTCCCAGGTTTTTTACCCAGGAGCGTGGTGGACTTTCAGTTTCAGTTGTAGCCGCGTTCACCGAAAGGCTGCAGTTGTTTGATCCATTTCTCTTCCAGTTTCTTGAGCTCGCTTTTTTCATCAAAGTACCCCTCGGTTTTTTTCTCCAATACTTCCAGGATCTCGAAAACAAAAGACTGGGCTCCGCATTTCATCCAGTCTTCCTGTAATCTGCGGTTAATGAAAGAATTGTTGTTTAGTTGAAAGGCTTTGCCGTTGAGGGTCTTTAAATTGCGAGTGCTGCCCACAAATACCTTATTGTTTAAGGTATTTCTGATCTGGTATATTCCAGCTTCGATATCCATTTCCTGATATTGCTTTTTCAATTCCTTTTTGCGGTCCGGGTGCATATAGTCCCTCCTCTGTCATGAGATAAGCCTGTACTGGCTGCCATCCGGGTTTCTGTCCATGAATCCATAATCGATCAAATACCTGCGCAATATTACATAATCATCAAAGGCTGGTTTTAGAATCTGGTTTACTTGTTTTTCGCTATAGATAATATTTCTGTCAAAACGCTGGGCTAATTCCTTTAAAATGATCAGTCTGACTTTTTCTTTGCGGGGGAATGCCTTTAATTTTCCCGACCTGCCATCCGGAAAATACAGGTCCAAAATTCGATTCTCTTCGGTATTGGTAACGTTGTAGCGGTCATCAATCATAGCCGCGCTAGGGTGGAGGCCAATAAAATCCCGCTCCGGGGAGATCGATTTCCATACGAGTTCTGACAGGGCCAGAAAAATCTTGGCCTGGCGCTCTTTTTCCTTCAACATATAGCGATGATTGCGGATAGTGGAGCTGCTGCCAATCCCCAATTCCATTTGGATCTCTTTGTCGGTCTTGCCCTCATGAAACAGGCGCAGCAGTCCTTTTTGGTGTTCCGTAAGGCCGGTCAGTTTTTTGTCCAAACTAAGCAGATATTCGAATACCGAACCATGTTCATGGTTTATGTGGAGCTGCACACAGCGTCTGGCTTCATACAGTACCCCATCCTCGGGGTAGACGATGCCTTTCTCGAAATATTTGCCGCATAACAGGCAAATGAAATGATTTTCAGTTTCGATACTGCCTTGTTTGAGTTCGTCCAGAGAAGCCCGCCAAAATATTTCGGCTAATGTTAACATATAAACACAACCTTAAATATAGTAATAAAAACATAGACATTATAATACAATGTACAACTAAAAAGCAAACATAGTCAATTGAGGCGACAATAATAGTAAACATATGTATACAGTAAAACAATGTTTACTATCTATATTTATTGGTCTAGAATAAAGGCATTACAAATGTATAGTAGGTGATAAAGTGAGCCAACTTGAAAAAGTAGCCAGGGAATTCCGGAATTTGCTGGTGTTTATGAAAACTGAATTCTTCAGGCCTGCAGATCATATAACCAGGTCCAGGTTGAGCCCAGCCCAATTCCATACCCTCTCCATCCTGTACCGCCAGGGTTTGATGCCCATGTCAGACCTGGC
>CAZYGL010000039.1:1835-9660 GCA_964647335.1 uncultured Syntrophomonas sp.
AAAAGGTGGTGGGGATGATGAGTAAGTTGCGCAAGATTTTGATAGCCTCGGGGATAACAATACTGGTCCTCTTGATCGGGTACTTGCTTTACTATGTCTACGAAAGCATCAATTATTTTTCCACCCCTAACGCCCAGGTGACTGCTGACATGGTCACCCTTACACCCGAAATCACGGGTAAATTAAGGGAATGGAATGTGGAAACCGGTGACCAGATCCAGGCCGGTCAGATATTGGGCAGGCAGGATGTCAGCGGTTTGATAAGCAGCACCGCTTTAAACCCGGTATCTTTAGCGAATTCAGCGGATGGTCTGATAAGCAAGGCGGATATCAGGTCCCCCATCGATGGCAAAGTAGTCATGGTCAATGTGGTGAAAGGGGAGGTGCTCTCCCCGGGGATGGAGATCGCAACCATTGCCCGAACCGATCACATTTATATCAAGGCTAATATAGAAGAAACGGACATCTTCAAAATTCAGCCGGGACAGAAGGTTGACATCAAGATCGATGCTTACCGGGGCCAGAAATTCTCCGGGTATGTGGATAGTATCGGCCAGGCAACAAACTCGGCGTTTAATACCACCATCTCCCTAACCACCAGCAATACGTATTCGAAGGTCACCCAACTGATCCCTGTGCAGATCGCCGTAAATAATCCGGATAATCTTCCCCTGATGCCAGGAATGAATGCCACCGTGAAAATCCACATCAAATAGGGAAAGAGGTTGATTGATCTATGCTGAAGCCAAACAAAGTTCTGCTGGTGTTATTGCTCGGTTTGGCGGGTATGATGGCGGTGACCGGGTGCAGCCAAAAGAGCGCCGCCGATGTACCTGACGTAAATACTGTGGTTGCCAGGCAGATGGAGATAGAGAAACGCATTGAGTTGAGCGGAGTTCTGGTTCCATCCCAGACCGTCGAAATAGCCAGCAAGACCAGCGGGCAGATCATTTTCCTGGGATTTAAAGTCGGTGACCGAGTCAAAAAAGATGCGGTGCTTATCCAATTGGATACTGAAGCCTTAAACGGTCAAAAGCTTGCGGCTGAAGCCAATCTTCAGTCGGCTCGGGCTGCTGCCGAATCCGCAGCCAACCAGTCTGCAATCAGCAAGATAAACCTGGATGCTGCCCAATTGAATTACGAACGCACCCAGCAGTTGTTTGCATCTGGTGCAGTTTCGCAGAGTGCCATGGATGAGGCAAGAGACAAGCTGGATATAGCCAGCCAGCAATTTGCAACAGCCAGCGGCCCGGCGCGGGCACAGGCAACCGCAGCCGTGAATTCTGCCTTTGCCAACCTCAAGAACATAGAAGTACAACTGGGCAACACTACTATAAAAAGTCCAATCGAAGGTGTAATAACCACCCAGTCCATAAATCCCGGGCAAGTTGTAACCGCCAATTCCACCTTGCTAACGCTAATTGATACATCAAGCCTCAAATTCAAGACTACCATAAGCCAGGACAGCGTGATCCAGCTAACCCCAGGTCAGCAACTGAGCATTTACGTGGACAGTTATCCGGGCCGCACCTTTGCAGGCACGGTCTCCTCTATAGGGCCGATAGCTGTCAGTACTGGCGAGGTATTTCCCGTGGAGATCACCGTGCGCAACGAAGGTGGCTTGATGGCAGGCATGTCAGCGCGTTCGACCTTGATCATTAAGGCCCAGGGGATTGCTGTACCCCTGGGCGCAGTGCAGCAGGAAAATGGGCAGAACATCGTCTTCGTGGCGGATGACGCTCAAGTCAATCGCCGGCTGATAAGGACTGGTTTCGGAAACGATACCGAAGTTCTGGTTTTGGAAGGACTAAGCGAAGGTGAACAAGTGGTTACAACCAGTCTGAATATCCTTGCTGATGGAATGCAGGTCAAGATCCAGTAGCAACAAAAGCAATAAACTTCGACGGGAGATAGTCGTAAATGCTCCGTTTGCTGCGATATTTAAGACCATACAACTGGATGCTGTTGGGGGTGGTTTTGTGCCTTTTTGCCCAGTCCCTGGCTGAATTGGCCCTGCCTACCCTTATGGCAGATGTGGTCAACAATGGCATGCTCCAGGGGGATACAGGCTATATTACTAAATATGGCAGCTATATGCTGGCAGTAGCAATGGCCAGCGGAATCTTTTCCATTACCGCCAACTACATCTCAGCAATGGTCGGCATGGGATTCGGTCGTGACCTGCGCCATAAGACTTTCACCAGAGTGGAAAGCTATTCCCTGCGCGAATTCGAAAAAATCGGGGCGGCATCCCTCATCACCCGCACCACCAACGATATAACCCAGATCCAGATGCTCATCGTGATGGGCCTGCGCTTCTTGGTATATTCACCGATTATGTGCATCGGCGGTGTAATTATGGCTTACTCCAAGGACCACAAGCTGACCCTGGTTCTAGCAGTAGCATTGCCGTTGATGCTTTTTTTGATTGGCGGAGTTGCTTCTATAATTGTGCCGCTGTTTAAGACCCTGCAGCTCAAGCTGGACAAGGTAAACCTGGTCCTCAGGGAAAACCTGACTGGCATCCGCGTGATCCGTGCCTTCAATCGGCTGGCTCATGAAAGCGAAAGATTCAGGTCAGCCAACCTTGACCTAACCGAAATAGCTATCAAGGTCAATAAGATCATGGCCGGCATGCAGCCGATAATGATGCTTATGCTAAATTTCACCTCCATTGCGATCATCTGGTTCGGGGGAATCCGCATAAGTCAGAATAACATGCAGCTGGGTGACATGATGGCTTTCATCCAGTATGCCATGACCGTCATGTTTTCCATAATCATGGTTACTATCATGTTTTTCATGATACCGCGGGCTGAAGCTTCAGCAGTCAGGGTAAACGAAGTCCTGGATATGCCCCCTGATATCTGTGACCCGGCAGACCCGAAGGTTCCTGCCCAGAAGGGCAGGGTCGAGTTCCAGGAGGTGGTTTTTGCCTATCCGGGAGCAGAAGAGCCGGTCTTGTACAACATTTCCTTTGCCGTCCAGCCAGGGGAAGTGACCGCTATTATTGGCGGCACCGGTTCAGGCAAATCGACCCTAATCAACCTCATACCCCGGTTCTATGATGTGGTCAGCGGCGCAGTATTAGTGGATGGGGTGGATGTCAGGGAGATGAGCCAGCAGGTCCTGCGTTCCAAGCTCGGTTTTGTACCTCAAACACCGGTGATTTTCAGCGGTACGATCGCTACAAATATACGCTACGGCAAAAATGATGCCAGTGATGAAGAGATCCGCAAAGCAGCTGAAGTGGCTCAGGCCATGGAGTTTATAGCTTCAATGCCCGAGGGCTTCAATGCACCGGTAGCCCAGGGAGGCACAAATCTTTCTGGTGGCCAGAAACAACGTTTGTCTGTAGCCCGGGCCTTGGTCAGGGAGGCGGAAATCTATATCCTCGACGACAGTTTTTCCGCGCTGGATTTCAAAACTGATGCCAATTTGCGGGCAGCGCTTAAAAAAGAGCTGTCTCAAGCCAGTGTGATAATAGTCGCCCAAAGGGTAGCCACGGTAATGGATGCTGACCGGATTATGGTATTGGACCAGGGGCGAATCGTAGGTATTGGTACCCACCGGGAGCTATTAAATACCTGTAAGGTATACCGGGAGATAGTCCTGTCCCAGTTGTCGGAAGAGGAGATAGCATGAGCAAAGAGCCTTCCCAACCCGCAGCCCGGCGCGGCCCTCCAGGTCCCGGCGGCGGACGTGGATTCGGACAAATACTTGATAAAGCCAAGGATTTCAGGGGCACCATGAAGCGTCTGATGGACTATCTGCGTCCTGAACAGACACGTTTCATAATAATTTTCATATTGGCGGTAGCCAGTACGGTTTTCTCGATCCTGGGCCCCAAAATCATGGGTAAAGCCACTACCAAGTTGGGGGAAGGGGTTCTGGCCAGGTATGCCTACTATATGCAGTTAAATAGCGCCATAGAAAATCACATGCCTGCAGCCTATATCAATAAATTGAGGCATCAACCCATCCCTGGATTCGACTTCGCTTATATCGGCAAGATACTGCTCTTGATGATCGGGCTATACCTGCTGAGCGCTTTGCTGTTATATATCATGGCTTATATAATGGCGAGTGTAAGCCAGACAACCGTTTATCGGATGCGTAACGATGTTAAGGAAAAGTTGGACCGGCTCCCCCTGAAATATTTCGATCAGCGTACTTATGGTGAAATCCTGAGCCGGGTCACCAATGACATGGACAATATCGCCAATACTCTGCAGCAGAGTCTGACTCAGCTGGTCACTTCTGCGGTAACTCTGGTGGGCATACTTATTATGATGCTCACAATAAGCCCGCTGATGACTTTGATCGCCTTGTTTTCATTGCCAGCCAGCGGGGTGATAACGGCAATCATCGCCCAGTATTCACAGAAATATTTCGCTGCCCAGCAGAAAAACCTGGGGGAGCTTAATGGACATGTAGAAGAAATGTACGGTGGGCACAGAGTGGTCAAGGTTTTCGGGCATGAGAGACAATCGATAGCTAAATTCCAGACCATAAATACGGAATTGTATAAGGTGGGCTGGAAAGCCCAATTTGTTTCGGGGGTAATCTTTCCAGCCTTGAACTTCGTAAACAATATCGGTTACGTATTGGTATGTATAGTCGGCGGACTCCTCGTGGCAAAAAGATCTATTGAGATAGGGGACATACAAGCCTTCATTACCTATATGCGGCAATTTACCCAGCCGATCATCCAGGTGGCCAACATAACCAATGTGCTGCAGTCAACTGTTGCTTCAGCGGAGCGGGTCTTTGAAATCCTGGATGAACCTGAGGAGATACCTGACAAAGAACCTGCCACGATCATTGAGTTCCCCAAGGGAAATGTAAGATTTGAGCACGTCAGATTTTATTACCAGGAAGAAAAGCCCCTCATCGAAGACCTCAGCATCGATGTAAACGCCGGTCAGACAATTGCTATTGTTGGACCAACCGGTGCTGGCAAGACTACCCTGGTCAACCTGATCATGCGCTTCTACGATGTGGTGAGCGGCAGCATTACCATCGACGGAGTAGACATCAGGGATATGAAACGCGGCGACCTGAGAGCCATGTTCGGGATGGTCCTGCAGGATACCTGGCTTTTCAATGGCACAATAAGAGAAAACATAGCCTATGGGCGGGAAAATGCCACTGCAGACGAAGTATGCGCCGCAGCCCAGGCGGCTCACGCCCATCATTTCATCCAGACCCTGCCCGAGGGTTACGATACGGTGCTC
Source organism: uncultured Syntrophomonas sp. (assembly GCA_964647335.1). GTDB lineage: Bacteria > Bacillota > Syntrophomonadia > Syntrophomonadales > Syntrophomonadaceae > PHAA01. Next base: position 7,073 of record CAZYGL010000039.1, read on the forward strand.
AACGAAGAGGCCTCCAATATATCCCAGGGGCAAAAACAGCTCTTGACTATCGCCAGGGCTTTCCTGGCTGACCCCGCTATCCTTATCCTGGACGAAGCCACCAGCAATGTCGATACGCGCACCGAGGTCCTGATCCAGGATGCCATGGCCAGCCTCATGCGAGAAAGGACCAGCTTTGTGATTGCCCACCGCCTCTCGACGATACGCCATGCCGACCTGATTTTGGTCATGAACCAGGGCGCGATAATAGAACAGGGCACTCACCAGGAACTGCTGGCCCGGGGCGGATTTTATGCCGATCTCTATAACAGCCAGTTCACGGGAAGACAGTTGGATGATAATATTGTATCGTGAGTATGTAAAATACCCTCGTAAAGTACAGGGAGGAGTCCTTGCATGGCCTATTTAAAGCCCCATTCCAAATTTGTCGATATAATCACCAAAATAATGATCGCCGGCGGGCTGGCTATCATTGTATGGGTCCTTTGGCCGTTTGCAGGCCCTGGCGCCCAAAATCCCATCCCTCCGGCCAATACTCCAGCTGCGGAAAATCTCCAGCCTTCCAAGCCTCCGATATCAGTTGGGGTGCCGGTGCGTATACAAATACCTGCCATTGGTGTGGATGCCGCAGTGCAGCCGGTTGGATTGACAGGTGAAGGGGCGATGGGGGTTCCTGACAATCTGAGTGATGTCTCCTGGTACCAGAAGGGGGTAAAACCCGGCGAAGCCGGCCAGGCAGTGATTGCTGGACATACCAGCAGTCGAGGCTGGGTACCGGCAGTTTTTGATGACCTGGATAAATTGAAAGTTGGGGATCAAATTATTGTCGTGGATGAGCTGGGCAAGAGGATCAGTTTTGCGGTCCGGGAAAGCCGGATCTACGATGCTGAGGCCAATCCGGCCGAAATCTATGCCGGCAGCAGCCAGGCGCATCTCAACCTGATAACCTGCACCGGCAAATTTAACGTGCTTACCCAGAGCTTTCCGCAGCGGCTGGTGATTTTTTCAGATGCCCAGTTCTAGAGATCTGGAGGCATTGAGGGTGGCTTGACGAAACCGGCATTCTGTTATAGAATATTCTTTGCGTCGGGGTGTAGCTCAGTTTGGTATGAGCGCTACGTTGGGGACGTAGAGGCCGCTGGTTCAAGTCCAGTCACTCCGACCATTTTTATTTTAATAATTCTGAACTATCTGGTTGGACCTTGCTTTGAGAGGTCCATTATTTTTTATAGAAATATAATCTTCCGTTTTCCAACTGGTGAGTCAGTTCGTCCCGGTCACAAAGGTAGGCGATCATAGCTCCGGCAGTGGATAGAGAGAAAAAGTACTCCTTGAAATCGATAACCAGCTCCTGGAGAATGCAAATCTCCTCCAGCAGTTCCTCCCTGGTATGGGGCTGGGTCAGGAGGTCCCTCACCATGTCGAGGTAGTAGTTAAGATTGTCACGGTTGATCGTTAACAGGTCAGCGATTTCAGCCTTAGTGTAAACCTGTTCGGCATGACCGAGTACAAACCAGTCGTAATCGAGTTGGTTGATGAGATCATAGGTGTTTAGCTGGTCCTGAATCGCGAATAAAAAAGGGAATGAGTACTTGCCGATGATTTCCCGGCTAAAAAGGGCATCCCCTAGGAAACAGACCCGGTCCCGGGTGCCGATGCCGATTTGCCCCGGTGAATGGCCAGGCAGGGGTAGAATCTCGAATTTCTCGTCGTTGATCCGGCACGATCCAGGCTGCACTATTTCATCTATGCGCAGGGGCTGGCCTTTCAATAAATGACGGGTCAGCTCCCTCATGGGACTTCCCCCGTAAAGGTAGATAGGGAACAGATGGCTGTTTCCCAGGTAGAGCTGTTCATCTCTGCCGGCATACAACAAGCTGCCGGGGTAATTCTGCTGCAGGAAAGCTATCCCGCCGGCATGGTCGGGATGATGGTGGGTGCAGAACACATACTTGATGTTAAAATTCTGGGCCTGGATTGTCTCCGCTATTTTTCGAGCCTGCTGGTTGTTGTCGCCGCTGTCGATGAGCAGGGTGTATTTGTCTTTGAACTGGAAGAGACCGAGGTTGGTCGGAGCCTGTATATAATAAGTATTGCCGTTGATTTTGTAGAGCTGCATTTCACCCTCCGCTGATAGTGGTTTATGTCACCGACTGCTGTCTGCGATCACAAATCGATGCCTAACTTTCGCAGGGATCCTGCCAGGGCATCCCGGGAAGGGGGCGCATCCAGATTGAAAGTGATGCATTCCAAGCCGGCTGCGGCCAAAGCCCGGGCTGTAAACTGTGCAGAGGCCAGATCCGCCTGAGAGGTACCGGGGGAGACAAGCATGATGCCTGCCAAGGGCTTCAATAACGCATGATCCACAACTAACAGGTCCACACTGCGCTCATCAATGCGGAACTGGTATTCTTTGCGGTTATTGGTCCCCGGCGGTACGAGCAGCAGGTCGGCGAGGCGAACATGGGGGAAAATATCGAAACGGCTTCCGGACAGGATTTCCCGCAGTAAAGTCCAGATGGGCAGTGCTTGATCATCCAGCAAGGTTTCCTTTTTCCGATAGGGCATATTGTCCGCCTGTATCCACT
>CAZYGL010000040.1:0-9547 GCA_964647335.1 uncultured Syntrophomonas sp.
TCGATTGAAATTCATTTCCAATAAATCCCGGATATAATAAAAGAAAAGCATAGTTGACTGTTGAGGGAAGCGATGAATGCGGGATTGAATTTGGACGCTTTACTCCGCAAGAGCTGGTAGCGTAACCGACCTGACTAGGTCGGTATTTGTTTCTGTTCGGGGAATATTCATGGGCAAGTGCTTTTGATGGGGAAACAAGAGTGGACCAAATAAACCGTTGAAGGGGATGGTTCTGAATGAGGGGACAGGTATCCACATATTTGAAACTATTATCAGTGATGGTCACTCTTTTGGCGGTTCTCCTTATTCCTCAACCGGCATCTGCAGCAGTCACGCCCGAGGGTTTTGTATATGAGACACAGGGGACAGAGGCTATTATTACTGGATTTGAAGGGCTTGCCGCGAATATCAATATCCCTGCAAACATTTATGATGGAAACAATACGTATACGGTAACCACCATACGTTACTTCGCTTTTGCATACAACAACAACCTCGTTACCGTCACTGTACCGGACACGGTGACCAGTATCGAGCATGTTGCATTCGGAGGGTGCAGCAACCTTACTAGTGTGACCCTAGGGAGTAATTTAAACAGCATTGGTTTAAGTGCATTCCAGGAATGTAGCAGCCTGACGAGTATTGTTATACCCGACAGTGTCACTGATATCGGCAATTCTGCCTTCAGTGTATGCAGTAGCCTGGGGAATCTGGATTTGGGCAACGGTTTGATCCATATGGGTGATGGGGTATTCGAACGCTGCACTAACCTTACCAGTGTATCGATGCCTGATAGTGTGACCAGCATTGGTAGCGGAGTTTTTTCTGGTTGCAGCGGACTAACGAGTGTATCGTTGGGGACCGGCATGAATAGGGTCGCTGATGGTATGTTTTACAACTGTACTGAACTCCCGAACATTGACATACCAGATAATGTCACCCTCATCGAAAACAACGCTTTTACCAATTGCACAAGCCTCGCGAATGTTAACATCCCTGACCATGTAACTAGTATAGGGTCAAATGCATTTTATGGGTGCAACAGCTTGGAGAGCATAAGCATACCGGATGGAGTGACCAGCATTGGAACGGGTGCGTTTAGCAATTGTTCCATTTTAACCGAGGTGATCATCCCGGATAGTGTTATTTCGCTGGGTGAGGCTGTGTTCAGTGGATGCAGCAGCTTAACTGGGATAGAAATAGGTAACCAAGTCAGTAGTATTGGTGACAATACTTTTTCAGATTGTGTCAGCTTAAAGTACGTGGTTATTCCTGACAGTGTAAATGCAATAGGTGCTTCCGCGTTTATCAGTTGCAGCAGTCTGCAGACTGTCCAAATTGGGAACGGAGTAAACAGCATCGGGGGTTACGCATTCGATTTATGCACCAGTCTAGTCAATGTAGAGGTAGGAAATAGTGTGACCACTATTGGTGAATGGGCATTCGCAAACTGTAGCAGCCTGTCGAGCGTGATAATACCGGATAGTGTTATCAACATGGGGAATGCGGTGTTTTGGAACTGCAGTAGTCTTGCAACCGTACATATCTCAAAGGGTCTATCCCGAATCGGTTCTGATGTTTTCTATGGCTGCGGTTTAGAGAGTGTTAGCATTCCTGATAGTGTGACCAGCATTGGTTCATATGCATTTGCTGGCTGCGGTGATATAGCCAGTCTGAATCTCGGAAACGGTGTTATCGATATTGAAGTATCTGCCTTTAGCGGTTTAAGCAGACTGACCGCCCTGACCATTCCAGGTAGTGTACGTAACATCGGTGGGTATGCATTTGCCAACTGTAGCGGTTTAACCAGCATCACTGTCAGCTATGGAGTGATCAGCATCGGTGAGGGTGCGTTCCGTGATTGCACGGGTATAACCAGTTTTGTGATTCCAGATAGCGTCACGAGTATGGGTTATGAAGCATTCAGAAATTGTACTAGTTTGGCCAGTGTAGACATTTCTGACAATTTGACGAAAATTGATAGATTCACTTTTGCGGACTGCAGTAGTCTTACCAGCGTGAGTATCCCTTATGGTGTGACATTTATCGATAATTTGGCATTTGTTAATTGCATCAGCCTTGCGAACGTGATTATCCCCGAAAGCGTGGTCAACATTGGATCTTCGGTATTTGAAAACTGCGGGCTGATTAGTGTCAGTATACCCGGCAGTCTAACCAGCATCAGCGGCTCTTTATTCAATGGGTGCACCATGCTGGAAACCGTAACGATTGGAAACGGGATAACTAGTATAGATGGCTGGGCCTTTTTTAACTGCAGGAGCTTGAAAAGTGTGGACGTTCCGGACAGTGTAATCAGTATTGGTGATTACGCTTTTGGCATGTGTAATAGTCTCGCCAGTGTACACATCGGAAGAGGTGTAACCAGCATTGGACTCCACGCGTTTAGTCCCTGCGAAAGTGTTACGAGTATTATCATCCCAGATAATGTGAACTACCTCGGAGGCGGCGTTTTTGCAGACTGCACCAGCCTGGCGAGCGTGACCATTGGAAAAGGTATAACTGTAATCCCGATGGGTGCTTTTGCCCGATGTACTAGTCTGCCGAGTGTGATAATACCCGACAATGTAACCTCTATAGGCGGAAACGCATTTGGCTCCTGTACGAGTATAACTAATGTGATTTTGGGCAGAGGTATAACCACTATTGGTGGGCAAGCATTCATGGGATGCATCAGCTTGGAGGGAGTAACCATCCCTAGCAGTGTTACTTTAATTGAATACGGTGCTTTCGCATATTGCACCAAATTAAGCAAGGCCCAATTTTTAGGGAATGCACCGACTTTAGAAATTGAAATACCCGTGTTCGAAAGTTGTGCTCCAAATTTCAAAATATACTACATCAGAGGCAAAACCGGATTTTCGAATCCTTGGTACGGGTATCCAACTGCAGCTTATAACCCAGTTTTTATCGTGACGTACTATGGCAATGGAAACAACAGCGGTACGGCACCAGTTGACCCAAAGACTTACTCCCCAGGAAATTCCGTGGTTGTATCAGATAATACCGGATTTTTTATCAGAACCGGCTATGTGTTTGCCGGTTGGAACACTGAGGCCGATGGAGAGGGAACGACCTATGCACCTGGATCAAGCTTTGTCATGGGAAATATCGATGTGGTGTTATATGCACGGTGGCTCAATATCGCGGCTCTCCAAAATTTCGTGACCAGGTTCTATCAGGAATGTTTAGGCCGTGATCCTGATCAATCAGGCTTGGATTATTGGGTCAATAGGCTCGTTAGCGGAGAACAAACCGGAGCAGATGTAGCCCAGGGATTCGTCTTCAGCAATGAGTTTGTAGGTCTGGAGGTGTCAAATGAGGCATATCTGGATGTATTATATAGTGCCTTCTTCAACCGGGAGCCTGACGCCGGAGGATATGATTACTGGTTGGGTCAATTGAATGAAGGGACCAGCAGGTTAGTTGTTCTGGCTGGCTTTGTCAATGCCGATGAATTTGGGCAGTTATGCGATGATTACGGCATAAGCCGGGGCAGTATCGATATTTCCACTGAACAGATCGCCGCTTTTGTGACCAGGTTCTATGAGGAATGCCTGTGCAGGCAGCCAGACCAGGCTGGGCTTGATTATTGGGTCGAGCAGCTAACCGGAGGAACCAAGACCGGTGCCGATGTAGCCTACGGATTTGTATATAGCGATGAGTTCCAGGCCAAAGTAATGACCGACGAGGAATACCTCGATGTGCTGTTTACAGCTTTCTTCGATCGTGATCCGGATAGCGGCGGCTTGGCTTACTGGCTGAACGAGCTGGGGACCGGGACTAGTAGATTGGAAGTACTGGCAGGGTTCGTCAACTCCAATGAATTTAGGGATCTTTGCAGTGATTATGGAATAACTCCGGGACAGATAAGTGGGTAAATAATTAATCTGGAATTAGGGCGAGCAATAATATTCAAACAGGTCTTCGGACCTGCTTATATTTCTGCCCTTTGAAGCGGCGGTTAGCATGATGAACTCATGGTAAATGTACTGGGAGTACCCCCATTTATTAGGATCCGATTTTGTATAAGACCTCAATCAGCCAATGATTGCATGTTGGAAAATAATGGGGAATTGTCGATTTGTATCAATATTTGATGTTCGATTGAAATTCATTTCCAATAAATCCCGGATATAATAAAAGAAAAGCATAGTTTACTGTTGAGGGAAGCGATGAATGCGGGATTGAATTTGGACGCTTACTCCGCAAGAGCTGGTAGCGTAACCGACCTAACTAGGTCGGTATTTGTGTTTTGAGGGAGGTGAAAAAATACCGGAGCCTTAATTTTGCGAAGGAGAAATGCAATCGCTAGGTTGGAGGGGAGGGATGTAGTGTGAAGGGTTCAGGGCGTGCATTTAATTTGGTGGGATTGATTGTGATCACTCTATTCTGTTTACTGACAATGCCACAAATAGCTTCTGCTGAAACTACACTCGACGGTTTTTTTGAGTACTCGACTTCAGGTAAGAATTCAACCATGACGGCTTATCTTGGCCCAGGTGGAAATGTTTCAATTCCAGCCACAATTGATGATGGAAGTAGAACCTATAATGTCACTGCTTTGGGGGATGCATTGTTTGCGGGAAGGGATGACATAACGGCATTGAACATTCCTTACAGCATAAAATACATCGGAAATGACGTGTTTTCTGCATGTACCGGTTTGACTGCTATAAATGTAGATAACAATAATAGGAGATTTTCAAGTTTGGATGGCGTACTGTTCAATAAATCGCAAGATGTCCTGCTGTGCTGTCCTGCGGGCAGACCTGACTTTTTCGATATACCTGACGGCGTAAAATCAATAGGCAGATCAGCCTATCAATTCTGTGACAGTGTTACTAATCTGGATATACCGGATAGTGTGAAAAGCATAGGATATGCTGCTTTTGCTGACTGTACCAATCTAGTGAGCGTTGATACCGGAGATAATGTAACCAGCATTGACGACTGGGCTTTCTACAATGACAGTGCTTTGACCGATTTGACTCTAGGGAAAAAATTAAAGAGCACCGGGTGGGCTTCCTTTGGTCAGACCGGCATAAAGAATCTTGTCATCCCTGATAATGTGGTCCGTATCGGGGATCACTCATTTCAAGGTAACGGCAGCTTAATCAGTATAGATATAGGCAGCGGAGTCACCGGCATGGGTGAAGCTGCCTTTGCAAATTGCGGCCAACTTCAGTCGGTGGTAATCAGGGATAGTAAGACCAGCATCGGTCCTTTCGCGTTTCAGAGCAGCCATAGCCTAACTGATGTAGATCTGGGCACTAGGGTAACCAGCATCGACGATTGGGCGTTCAGTGATTGTGGCCAGTTGAGTAATATCAATTTGCCGGAAGGTTTAACAAGGATAGGCGGTACAGCGTTTATGGAATGTGTCAGCCTAAAGAGCATAAATTTTCCGGACAGTTTGACAGACATCGGTGGGGCGGCCTTTGCATATACCAGTCTAACGAGTATCGACTTGCCAAAAAAAATAAACCGAATCAATGACGGTACCTTCCGGGCCTGCCGGTCAGTTACCAGTTTGACCATCTCGAAGAATATTAAGAGCATTGGTAGCCAGGCTTTTATGGAATGCGACGGTCTGACGACGGTAGTCATACCTGACACCGTGCGCGAACTGGGCACCTGGGTTTTTGCAAATTGTAGCAGCCTGGAGCAGGTAGTAATCGGCAATGGTGTTTCCAACATTGGTGAATGCGCTTTTCAGGAGTGCCCGCAACTCACTGCTGTTGTGGTCGGGAATAGGGTAACCAACATCGGTCCCTGGTCGTTTATCCGCTGTCCCAACTTAAGGAGTGTTAGCCTGCCTGATGGACTGCTTACAATCGGTGAAGCTCCCTTTGAAGATTGCCCGAGTCTGGAGGATATCAACCTACCGAATAGCGTGACTAGCATAGGCATAAATGCTTTTAATCGTTGTTATGGTTTGGAAAACATAACATTGCCTGGGAATCTAACGACCCTGGTAGAAGGTGCGTTCAGGGAATGTTCCGGATTGACCAGCATTACTATACCTCAGGCAGTGAATACAATCGGCAGCGCTGCGTTCAACAATTGCAACGGTCTGGCGGAAGCTCATTTCCTGGGGAATGCCCCCGAAATGGGTGAAGGCGTGTTTGATGGGTGTGCTCCCGACTTCCTGATTTACTATATCAATGGAAAAACAGGGTGGACCAATCCATGGTACGGATATCCGACTCAAGTTACCCCCTGATTTGCGACCATATTTGAAGATTGATCAACTTGCGCGTTTCCCGGGTCATAAATCCTGGCAGCAGTATTGACCAGGTCGGTTTTTTGCGTTTGATAGGGGGGATGAGGAACTTAATGCGGATAGAAAACCAATGTAAATGTTCATTCTCCGTATGTAGGTATGGGAGGTGACTGTCTGAATAAGCTGACAATTTTTAAGGATGGATTTGTTCAGTATTAAGGTCAATAAACCTATTTCTACGGTTTGTGCCAGGCCTGAGTAGGAGTGCCTGTCCATCCACGATCGATAAATGGTGGTTGGTATTATGCCGTAAAATAAATTGGCGATGCGTGTTCGCCTGTAGGACGCATATATCGAGTGTGACTACCGGGTGTCCGATCCCTGGCGTGGATCTCCAACAGAACCTATGCGTTAATGACCAATATGGGACGGGAGGGATTTGCATGCAAAAGGTACTGACGGCAATGAGATTGATATTCCTGATTGCGGTCGCGCTTGTACTGGCAGGATTGGTTCCGCAGATGGCGTCGGCAGAGACTTATGGTGACTTCCAATATTCAATCGATGGCAGCAATGCCACAATCACCGGTTATACAGGTCCAGGAGGGGATATAACCATCCCGGCCACAATCGATGATGGGGTGAATAACTATACGGTGACCAGGATTGGGTTCCTTGCCTTCCAAAACAATACCACTTTTAACAGTGTGATCATCCCGGACAGTGTCATCACTATTGATGATGGTGCCTTTGTGTCCAGTACCAACATGCAAAGCGTATCCATCGGCAATGGGGTGACTAGTATAGGTAATGGTGCCTTTGGTTCATGCAGCAATCTGACCGAAGTCACCATAGGCAGTAATGTGACCTATATCGACTACTACGCCTTCTGGCAATGCACCAGTCTAAAGAATATGGACATCCCGGATAACGTTTTAAACGTGGGTGCCTATGTTTTTCAAAACTGCAGCAGCCTGACCGATGTTACCATCGGAGATGGTCTGACTGGCATCAGCAGCTATATGTTTGCAGGATGCAGCAGTCTGTCGAACATAGACATTGGGGCTGGTGTGAATGGAATCGGTGACTACGCTTTTTCTGGCTGCACTAGTCTGGAGAGTATTACCATCCCGGATAACGTGGCCAGCTTGGGGACCGCTGCCTTTTCCGACAGCGGGCTGACGAACCTGGACCTCGGTGACAATGTCATTACTTTGGGTGACTTCATGTGTGCCAATTGTTCTAACCTTAAAAATGTTACCATCGGCGACGGCGTAATAAACGTGCCTTATCATACCTTCCTATATTGTTACAGCCTGCAGAATGTGACCATTGGGGCCAATGTTAACAGCATAGAATCCGGGGCTTTCAGCAATTGTGGCAGTCTCACCACTATCACCATTCCGAGCAGTGTTACTAACATAAGTGCTGGGGCATTCGTAAATTGTGGGCTGACAGCTGTTGCCATTCCCGACACCGTCACGAATATGGGCTACGGCCCATACAGTGGAGTTTTTAGTGGATGCAGCAATCTTACTAACGTTTCCATCGGAAAAGGAATCGATCAGATTGGCGATGAAGCATTTCGCGGCTGCAGCAGCCTGACCAGTATTACAATCCCAGACAATATTTCCCGAGTAGGTGCATCAGCCTTTGAGAACTGCAGCAGTTTAACCGAGGCGATATTCCTGGGGGATGCCCCGGCCATGGATGCTCGGGCATTCGAAAATTGCGCCTCTGGCTTCACCATCTATTTTCTCAAAGGAAAAACTGGATACAGCCATTTATGGCATGGTTATCCCACCGCACCCTTCGAAGGAGATACCCGATCGATGGCTATCACCAACAGCACACCTTTAGCCGATGAGATTGGGATACCGCTGGATCTTACTGTTATGATCACTTTTAACCATGATATAGAGGCCAGCAACAATTATACCGAAATTTCGATTGAAGATAAGAATAGCGGCCTTGTTGAAACCACTCCCAGCATAGAGGGAGATGCCCTCTTGGTGGATCCAACCGTAGATTTGACCAACGGAATGACGTATTTTGTGAATATCCCTCTAGACTGCGTAATAGGGGGCGACGGAACCCCGCTGGATCTGGGATATAACTTCAAATTTACTGCTGGCCAACCCGCCGCTCTGGCTGTCACAGGAACCGATCCTAATTCTGGTGACAAGAATGTGCCGATTGATAAGACTATCACCATCAGCTTCAGTGAAAATATTTATGATCGGTGGATAAATGATATATATCTTATGGATAACAGCAACTGGAGTTTTGTGGATATCAGCAGGAATATTGTTGACGACCAGCTCATAATCGATCCCTTGAGCGACTTGACTTACGGAGTTAACTATACGGTCCATATACCCTCCGGGTCACTTCAGACTATAAGCGGGACGTCATTGTCAGATGACTATTCTTTTAGTTTCATAGTGGGATCGGTTCCGGAAGTTATTGGCAGCGATCCTGAACCAGAAGCAACCGGGGTACCGATTGACCAGACGGTAGCCATCCAATTCAGCGAGGAGGTAAGCTTGGGGGGGAATCTGAGCGAAATCCTTATTACCGATATTAGTGGACTTCAGGTCGCGATGAATCCGAGTGCCACCGGAGATACCCTTTGGCTTGATCCTGTAAATAATCTGGATTACGCCATGACATATACGGCATCAATACCATATGGAGCTGTTAAAAATTTGTATGGGGTCTATCTGAAAAGCCCCTATTCCTTCAGCTTCACAGTTCAGACGACTGTAGAAGCCATAGACGAGATGATTGCCTACATTGAGGACCTCCCCAGTTCTGCTGTTAAGGCACCCGCAGCTCAGACCAGGGCGGCGTTGGCCAACAAACTCCAGGTAGTGCGCGGGATGCTGGATAAAGGTAATTATAAGGGAGCGATACAGATGCTCAGCAAGGATATCAGAGCCAAGGCAGACGGAACGAAGGGCGGCCAGCCCCACGATGATTGGGTAGTAACCCCAGCCGAACAAGAACAGTTTTGCCTGATGCTGGACAATTTATTGGACTATCTCAAACTGAGGTAATCGGTCGAAAAAGTGCGACAATGGGGACAATTCCTTTTGTCGCACTTTTTATCCTAAAGGATATCCACTCCGTCAAGTTAAGAGATACAAATCCTCCTTCAAGTGAATTTAAACGCCTGGCTTATTTTGGGTTGGGCAGATGTAGAGGCGGGTTTCACCGGGTAGTGATGGTCACTTGGGTCGGAGCATCCGCATCCCAATTCACAGCAGCCCCAAGTGCATCGGCAACGAAGCGGGCAGGCAG
>CAZYGL010000041.1:0-7069 GCA_964647335.1 uncultured Syntrophomonas sp.
CTCCATGTCTTTTGGAAAGTTTGCTGCGGTCAGGGGCCAATATCATTGAAACATGGGCAAATTGGGGCGGGCTCCAACCCAGACCGGAATAGACCAGCAGCTGTTTGGGAGTATTGGATAAGTGTTCCTCAGCCCTGATTACATGACTTATTTCCATGGCGTGGTCATCCACCACAACTGCGAAATTGTAGGTAGGCCAGCCATCTGACTTGGCAATTATGAAATCATCCAGCAAACCATTATCAAATTCCACGCAGCCACGAATAAGGTCCGGTACCACCGTTTTTCCTGCCGGATCGACTCTTAGTCTGACCACCGGTTTGCGCCCTTGGTCCAGGAGTTGTTTGACCTGGGATTGACTAAGGGAACTGCAGGTCTTTTCGTAGCGATAATTCGCCTTCTGTTCCTGGGCCCTGGTCCTCTGCTCCTGCAACTCTTCAGGAGTGCAGAAACAGTAGTACGCTTTTCCCTCCTCAATCAGCTGCTGGAGATATCGCCAGTAAATGTCTTGTCTCTGACTCTGCCGATACGGGCCCCAATCCCCCCCAATATCAGGGCCCTCGTCCCAATCCAGTCCCAGCCATCGAAGACCTTCTATTATGCCTGCGGCCGAATCTTCGCTGGAACGGACCAAATCTGTATCCTCCAGGCGCAGGATGAACTGTCCCCCTCGATTGCGTGCGTAGAGCCAATTGAAGAGGGCTGTTCGGGCTCCGCCAATATGCAAAGTCCCAGTGGGACTGGGTGCAAACCTAACTCTAACCTTGTCCAAGGCATATACCACTCCTTTGCTTATATCATAGTAGCCTATACCCGGCACTTTTTCAAAAGACATCTGTAGCTTTACCCCTGACAAATAAAGAGACAGGGAGCCGGATTATTGATAATCAGGTGCATTTTGTTCATAATAGGGCATATAACCGGCTAAACCTGGAGGAGCATATTCCCCAAAGGAGTGGTAAACATGATGTGTCCTTTTTGCAACGAGGCTGAGAGCAAAGTGATCGACAGTCGTTCCAGTGAAGACGGGGCTGTAATCAGGCGCCGGCGCGAATGCACTGCCTGTAAAAAAAGGTTTACTACTTATGAACGGGTGGAAGAAAGGCCGCTGCTGGTCGTAAAAAAAGGCGGAGAACGCGAACAATTCGACCGCGGCAAGATAATCAACGGTATCACTCGGGCTTGTGAGAAGCGCCCGGTCAGCTCGGAAGAAATCGAGAATATAGTCAATAAAATTGAAACGGACCTCAGGGATTTGAATGACAGGGAAATAAGCAGTCGGGCAATTGGCGAAATGGTGATGGATCGCCTGCGAGAATTGGACGATGTGGCTTATGTGCGGTTCGCTTCGGTTTACCGGCAATTTACCGACCTGAACAGTTTCATCAACACCATAGACCAGATGAAAAGTAAGGAATGACCGAACCAGGCATCAACCTCCGCGCCAAGTCGCTCATTTTCCCAATTATTATGGTTTAGGAACGATCTTCCGCTTCTGCTGCCAGAAGTTGACGGACCCGCGCAGCATATTGCTCGGGAACCGCAAGCTTGACTTCACCCAGAGGTCCGATTGCCAGCCCCAGTACTGATCCGACAGAATGGATCAACCTGACCGGTATGCCAAATGACTGGATAAGACTTTCCAGGACTGCATCTTCAGGCGGCGATACGGCGGCTATTACTACCCAAGCCGAGTGGCTGAGATCAAGCCCGCAACTGGGGCAGGGGTGGTTCATATCAAAAAGATTCGAGTCACATTCCGGACAATTCACCAAACAGCACCTCCTGATCTAATTTTACGCCAAGAGGAAAGGTAGGACAAATGCCAGAATGGAATTATAGGGAAATAAACGGGATTCGAATCTTAACGGTTCCGCACTGGTGCCAAGCTGGAGGGGAAGTAGCCTTTTCTACTCGCTGGGGCGGGGTTAGTTCTGGAGAATATACAACGCTGAACCTGGGTTTGCACGTAGGAGACCAAGCCGACAGGGTTTTGGAGAACCGGAGGCGATTTCTTCAAGTGTTTCACGCAGACCTGAGTGAAGCGGTTTGCTGTGAGCAAGTCCACGGCTGCCGGGTGGAAAAAGTAACCTTGAAGGACAAGGGCCGGGGAGCGTGTCAACTGGATTCCGCAATACCGGATTGCGACGCATTGATAACCGACCAAGTCGGCCTGTGGTTGCTGAGTTTTTATGCCGACTGCGTTCCGGTCTACTTTTTTGATTCGGTCCAAAGAGCCATTGGCGTGGCTCATTCCGGCTGGAAAGGCACTATGGACAGAATTGCCGCTAAGACCCTCAGGTGCATGCAGGTGGAATATGGTACATCGGCTGACCAGGTCCAGGTGTTTATTGGGCCTGGAATAGGACCCTGCTGTTTTGTTATTCAGCCCGAACTCAAAAAAAAGGTAGAGACTGAGTTCAGTAGTTGGCATGATATAATGACAGTTGATGCGGAAGGCAAGGTCACTTGGAATCTGCCGGAAACCAATCGCCGGATGCTAATAACCGAGGGTGTGAGACCGGACAACATCACCATGTGTGAGGTCTGTACAGCCTGCAATCCCCAAATATTCTTCTCCTATCGCAGGGAGCAAGGGGATACCGGACGCATGGGTGCTCTGCTGGGGCTTAAATATTGAGGTGAAAAGGTTGAACAACGCGAAGATATTGGTAGTTGATGATGAGACCTACATTGTTGAGTTGGTCAAATTCAATCTGGAAAAAGAAGGCTATCAGGTAGTAGTAGCCTATGATGGCCAGAATGCGCTAAAAATGGTTGAAAGCGAAAGACCGGATTTGATTGTGCTTGATATAATGCTGCCACATATGGACGGATTACAGGTTTGCCGGAATCTGAAAAAGGATGAGCGGTATCATTACATACCCATCATAATGCTTACTGCAAGAGCTGAAGAGGTCGATACAATTATGGGGCTGGAATTGGGAGCGGATGATTACATCAAAAAACCTTTCAGCCCAAGGGAACTGGTGGCCCGGGTAAAAGCCAGGCTGAGAGCGGTCCGGGTGTTAGCGGCAGAAAAAACGGGATCGTCCAAGGCTTACGTTTTCAAAAACCTTATTATGATCCCGGAACAGCATGAAGTGCTTCTGAATGATGAGAGACTCGATTTGACGCCAAAAGAATTCGAACTGCTGCGGTTGATGGCTACTCACCAGGGGAAGGTGTTTAACCGGGAGGTTCTGCTGGAAAAGGTATGGGGCTATGAATTTTCCGGGGATACCCGCACTGTGGATGTGCACATCAGGCATCTCAGACAGAAACTAAATGATGATTCGAGTTTCCCCCAGTATATTGAGACGGTGCGGGGGGTTGGCTATAGATTTGTTGAAGACAGGACCGCATTAAGAAGGTGAGCGCGTTTAATGAATAAGCCAGATCAGGAAAAAATGACCATGAATGCCATTCTTACTAGTATGGCTGAAGGGGTAGTAGTCCTGGACAGACATGCCAGGATAATCATGGCCAATAAGGCCGCTGAAAACATTTTCGTAGTCAAGGAAGGGGTCCTGAAAGGCCGGCGTTTTTATGGCTATCCAGATCACGAACAGATAAGCGCCAAAGTGGAGGAGGTCCTGAAAAACGGGAAGGAAGCGTTCATCGAGACCGCCATCAAACCCCATTCCCAAATATTCCAGGTGCACGTAGCCCCCATCAAGGGGACAGGCGGTGAAATCGAGGGCGCAGTCGCAGTATTTCATGATGTGACCGATGCCCGCAATTTTGACCAGATGCGTTCAGAGTTCGTCAGCAATGTATCCCATGAATTGAGGACCCCTCTGACTTCCATCAAAGGTTTTGTGGAGACTCTGCTGGATGGGGCAATGGAAAATAGTGTCCTGTGCCGGCGGTTTCTAACCATAATAGATAGTGAGACCTATCGTTTGAGCCGTCTTATCGAGGACCTGCTGACTCTATCTTCCATTGAATCCAAGGAGCAAGCGGTTGTCACCCACCCGGTATGCATGCCGCGCTATGTGAGTAATGTCATGAATGTCCTGGGACCCCAAATTAGTGAAAAAGATCTGCAGGTGGAGTATATATATGACAATGCGCTACCTTACGTACATGCGGACGAAGACCTATTAAACCAGGTTTTGATCAATTTATTGGACAATGCTATCAAGTATACTCCCAGTGGGGGTAAGATAACTATCCGCAGCCAGGAAAGGGACAACCGAGTTTTGACCACTATTACCGATACCGGTATGGGTATTCCACGGGAGAGCCTTCCCCGCGTATTTGAACGTTTTTATAGGGTCGATAAAGCCCGCTCCCGGGATTTGGGAGGTACCGGCTTGGGCCTGGCCATCGTCAAGCACATAGTCGAATCCCATGGCGGGGAGGTAATGGTCGACAGCGAGGTAGGCAAGGGATCGACCTTTGGAGTCAGTTTCATCGCTTTATAAAAATGGTCCGGGGGAGGATTAAGTTTTGTCCCTGCGTAAAGAAAGAATCGAAAAACAGGGAAAGCGCAAAAGCATGATGAAGTTTGCGCTGCTAGTCGTTGCCACACTTCTGGTTATGGGGATTCTCTATCAAATCGGCTCGAATATGCAGCGAGCGATTGTGCGTTTCAACCGCGACATCAAGGTGGTAGAATACGGGACTCTGGAAGACAGGTTCAGTGGTCCCGCTGTCGTCATGAATCGGGAAACCATTTTGACTTCGGGCGAAAATGGACGTTTTGAAAACATGGTCAAGGAAAAAGAAAAAATTGCCAGGGGAGCTTTACTTGGCTACTTAATCACTGATCAGGGGAAAACGCCTGTAAGGGCGGCTAATTCGGGAATATTTATGCGCCAGACCGATGGTTTGGAGGATACATTCCGCGACTTCGATATCCAGGCAGTAAATGGTGATACTTTCACACTCAAAACTTATTCAGTTACAAATGATGCTTTGCAGATTATTCCAGCCGGTACGGCTTTTGGCAAGGTTGTTGACAGCCTGCAGCCGACCCGGGTTTTGGTTAAATTGCCAGGGGAGGATTTCAACCTGGAGCTGAAGACCAGGCACCAGGTTAAGCTCTTCCAGGGTAAAAACAGTTTGGGCAAAGCCTACCTTATGGATATCAAAAGAGATCCCGATGCGACATATGTCCTGTTGGAATTTGACAGATTCAGCGAGGAACTGTTGGGACAGAGAAATACAGAGCTAGAGGTGGTATTTAATTCTTACAGCGGTTATCTGGTCGCGGAAAAAGCTGTCATTGAGAAGTCGGGGAAAAAAGGAATATATTGCGCCGATGGCGAAGAATTCTACTTTAAGCCGATCGAGCTCATCAAAATAAAAGACGGTTTGGCTGTGGTAGATGGATTGGACGTGAATGACATGGTGGTAAACAATCCTCCCGCAGAGGATACATTAAATACCAACAGGTGATAAAATGGAGATGATAGGCCAACGCTTGAAAGACATAAGGCTGCGTATTGATCAGGCAGCTCGCCGCAGCGGGCGCTCACCTCAGGAGATCACCCTGGTAGCCGTAAGCAAGATGGCGGATGATAGCGAAGTAAGACAGGTTTATGAGTTGGGTGTTCGTGATTTTGGAGAGAACCGGGTCCAGGAATTGGTACGCAAGATGGAGGTCCTGCCTGAAGCCAGATGGCATATGATTGGCCGTTTGCAGACCAATAAAGTCAAGGACCTGGTGGGGAGGGCTTATCTGATCCACTCCCTGGACCGATGGAGTCTGGCCAAAGAAATCGACCACCGCGCTGGGCAATTGGGGATCGAGGTACCGGTCTTGTTGCAGGTCAATGTCAGCGAAGAAGCTAGCAAGACAGGGTTGGCTGTGGAAGAAGTGCGTGATTTCTTAATGGCCATTGAAGATTTGCCGTCTATACAGGTCAAAGGCCTGATGACCATGGCGGCCTTGGATAGCGATGCCCAATCCAGCCGTCCAGTTTTCAGAAAGTTGGCCAAGTTGCGCACCAACTTGCAGGCCGATTCATTTAAGAATGTCCAATTGGACTATCTGTCAATGGGGATGTCTCAGGATTTTGAGGTAGCCATTGAAGAAGGTGCCAATATTGTGCGTATCGGCAGTGCGCTATTTACATAGATTGAATTTTACAGCAAGTAAATCTAAGGAGGAGTCAAGATGGGAATAATAGATAGCATGTGGAGATGGCTTGGTGTACAAACTGAGGTCGAGGAAGAATATACTGAAGTGCCTACACCGCAGGACAGGGAGAGTCGGTCAGGAGCGAATGTTGTGTCGATCCATACCGGCAAAGGCATCAGGGTAATAGTATGTGAACCCGAGCGCTTCGAGGAGGCTCAGGCGCTTGCGGATCATCTTAAAAATCGCCGCCAGGTCATACTCAATTTCGAGTCCACGCGTCCTGAGGTTTCCCAGAAGATCATAGACTTCATCAGTGGAGCGGTTTATGCCCTGGATGGGCAGAGCCAGCAATTGGGGACCAACATATTCCTTTTTGCACCGTCTTCGGTAGAAATAACCAGTGATCATAAAAGCCTGATGCGCAAACATGATATCCTGCAGCCCGAGCCGTTTGGGGGTAAACGTTAATGTCTGCCAATATCGGCATCATTGGCTGCGGTAAGATGGGCTATGCCCTGATCAAGGGCATCTGCAGCGGTGAATGGGAAGTGGACTCCCTTTACGCCTGTGACCTTGATCCAGCCCGGACAGAGTTGTTTGCCCAAGAATTCGGGGCGGTAATCAGCTCGGCAGAGGAGTTGGTCAGCCAGGCGGACATAATCATCATCGGGGTCAAACCAGGTCAAGTGGAAAGGATATTAGAACAGACGGCAGTGCATTGGGAAGGAAGCAAGTTGCTCGTATCGATTGCAGCCGGCATTACTACTGCGGCTCTGGAAAAAGCGATAGGAAAGCCGGCAGCAGTAGTGAGGGTCATGCCCAACACTCCCTGTTTAATCGGTGAGGGTGCTGCTGCTGTAGCCGGGGGTTATCATGCTTCTCTGGAACAGGTGCAGTTGGTCAAAGCCATGCTTGATCAAGTAGGGCTGGCGGTGGTCGTGGATGAGACATACATGGATGCGGTCACAGCAGTATCGG
>CAZYGL010000041.1:7169-9423 GCA_964647335.1 uncultured Syntrophomonas sp.
GGGCTGGCGGTGGTCGTGGATGAGACATACATGGATGCGGTCACAGCAGTATCGGGCAGCGGTCCGGCTTATGCCTTCCTGGTAGTTGAAGCTATGACGGATGCCGCTCTCAGTTTGGGTTTGAGCAGAGATCTGGCTGCGACTCTGGTGATACAGACCCTGAAGGGAAGCCTGCTGATGCTGGAGAACACTGGCCTGCATCCGGCAGAACTGAAAGCCCAGGTCACGTCTCCCGGGGGAACAACCATTGCCGGTCTGAGAGAACTGGAGGCAGCCGGGCTACGGGAAGCTTTCTTCGCTGCAATGGATAAAGCCTGTCAACGTTCACGCGAGCTTGGCCAGCAAAAATAATTTTGGGGGATTTGGATTTGAGTATTAGCTTAGTTGTTATCTATGCCTGTCAGTTAATGATTTGGTTGATTATAGCACGCTGTATTTTATCATTTGTGCGACATGATCCTTATCAGCCGATCATTAGGTTTGTTTACGATATGACGGAGCCAATTATGGCTCCTTTTCGCAGGTTATTGCCAACTGCAGGAGGAATCGATTTTTCTCCCATTCTAGCTGTCCTGGCAATCCAGTATGCAGTTCAGCCGATCTTATTATGGCTGGTCAGGACGATATTATAATTAAGTGACACTATATTAAGGAGATTAGGAATGTCCATAAGTGAACTGGAACTGCTGGCCCCGGCTGGACAAATGGAGGTGCTGCGCCGGGTGGTGGAAGCTGGTGCTGATGCTGTATACTTGGGCGGCAAAAGATTCAATATGAGGGCCTTGAAGAGTGATTTCCATTTCAGTCAAGCCCAACTGGCAGAAGCGGTCGAATATGTGCATCAGAATGACCGGAAAATATATATAACAGTCAACAACCTTTACAATAACCGGGATATCCTCGAGATCAGAGAATACCTGCAATTTTTGGCCGAGATAAACGTTGATGCCTTTATCGTCCAGGACTTGGGTATCATCGAACTCTGCCAGCAAATGGGTCTGCCGGTGCCCTTGCATGCCAGTGTGCAAATGGGCATCTCCAATCTGGAGGCAGCGCTGCTGCTGGAAGCCCAGGGATTTGAGAGAGTTATCCTGTCCAAGAACGTAACCCTTCCCGAGATCAAAGAAATTGCGGCAGGATCGAACCTGGGGATTGAGTACTTCGTGCATGGGGATCAGTGCATTTCCCACGCCGGTCAGTGTTATATGAGCAGTTTTATGGCTGGTGAGAGCGGCAACCAGGGAAGATGCCGAAAGCCCTGCCGCTGGCCCTACTTCTTGGTTGGGGAAAAGGCTTGCCCTGAGGAAGAAGCCCAGTATTATCTGGCCCACAAAGACTTGTGCCTCTACCCATTTCTGGCTGAATTGGTGGAAGCCGGGGTGAGTTCATTCAAAATCGAGGGCCGCATGCGTGGGGCGGAATACCTGGCCCAAATAGTCTCCGCTTATCGCCGTGCCCTGGACCGACTGCGCGCTGATCCTGAATCATACCAAATTGACAAGGAAGGGTATGATTCATTACGGGCCAATAGGATCAGGGACTTCACCGCCGGCAATCTATTTGGTGGCATGAGCGTTCAGGGGATCGGTTTAGATGGCAAGCGGGAGCCTTTTTTCGTGTCTCAGGCTGCACCTTTGGACATTCTTACCGAGTTGCCCACCCAACCCAAGCCAGGAATACGGATCGAAAATGAACCTGAATTATCAGTGCGCCTGGGTGGCATCAAAGCGGTACGTGAAGTGGCAGGGATGGATATAGACAACTGTATCCTTGGGTTTGACGGCATTCGCCGGCCTTACGAAACCTGGAGCATGGTCTCACTGGGACAAGCCATCGAAGTTCTGGACGGCACGCCAAGCCGGATATTCGTCGAAACACCTCGTATCGTAGGTCAGAAAGACCTCATAAAAGTTCGGGAATGCTTGTCCTGGCTTAAAGAGCAGCCTGTAGCTGGAATCGTGGCGAACGACCTTGGCAGCCTGCGTTTAGCCCAAGCTTTCGGACTCAACACATGGGCCGGATATGGACTGAACACTTTTAATTCCCAGGCGGCTGGTTTTTTGGCTAAATTGGGAGTTAAAAGGGTAGTGGGATCTCTTGAAATGAAAGCTGGCGATATACAGATGATGCTCGAAGCAGGCACGGAAGCTGAAATCGTTGTGCAAGGGGCATTGCCGGGCATGATCATGGACTATTGCGTCGTTAGAGCTGCCCAAGCCGATTGGGAGGGTGAATGTGCCCGCTACTGTCTGCA
>CAZYGL010000042.1:0-9346 GCA_964647335.1 uncultured Syntrophomonas sp.
GCTGACAAGGCGTGTGCCTGTGCGTGGAAGGACTATTATCTGCTGGCTTGTCCTGAGTCCGGGCAGACCACCAACACCCAGGTGCTGATATATGACACCCAGAGATCCGAATGGGCACAGATGAAGTTTCCGTTCTCGATCACTCAGTTCCTGGTGGATGACAATATCCTCTACGGGGCTGCCACCAATGGAGCGTTATACAAGCTTTTTGACGGATCATCTACCGATGCCGGGACAGCGATTACCGCTACCTGGGTGTCCGACAACCTGGACTACGGTCATCCGGGCCACCCCAAAAAGCTGAAGAAGATTGCCTTTGAGATTGCGGATATAGCTGCCGGAGGGACTCTCTCCGTTTTCTTAAAGCAGGACGGGGGATCCTACTCTTCGGCCTACACGGTCAATATACCAACTGGAGTGCCTGGAGCAACCGTGGTGGTCCCGGTTCAGACCACGAGGCACTACAACATGACTATGAAGATCGAGACCACCGCTAAAGCCACTATCAACAATGTGGTGTTCTACGGGAAAGTCCATCGGAAGGTGAAGTGATACCATGTCTAGTGGTTTCTACGAGAGACTGCACATAATCGAAGACCCGGAGAACAGGGTTCCGAAACGGGTTTTAGACCTCATCAACGAGAACTTTGCCGTCCTGGATATGTCAATGGATGGAGGCATAAGCGGATCCAATATCGCTGCCAATGCTGAAATCTCCCAGGGTCAGTTGGTCCTGGACGGATTTGGAGACGGATCTGACGGGAACTTTAGTAGCCCCACCAGCGGCAATTTGGACACATTGTTAAGCAAGACTATAACTGAAGATGCCACCACACTCATCTGTCAACTCAACAATTTTACGATCAACTCCGGGCATACTGTTGGCGTGTCCAAACGATGCCGGGGTTTGTTCATATTTTGCCGTGGCGACTGCACAATAAATGGGACACTAAATCTTGATGGTATGGCAGGATACGCAGACCCTGCGAAAACTGTCCAGCGTTCCTTGCAGATACCGATAGGTGCTACCCTGCTAGAAATACCCAAAGGTGGTCTTGGAGGAGCAGGTGGAGCAGGAGGTGCAGGAGGAACCGGATACGGCTCAGGAGATATAGGCGGAGCAGGGGGAGCGGGTGGGGCGGCCCCAACCGATTCCTTCTGGTTTGGTGGTTCACCCGGTGGTCCTGGAGGGGGCGGCGGAGGTGGCGGAGGTCACAACTACGACGGTGCGGCAGGGGGATCTGCAGGCACATCAGTGCTTTCGTCCTCAATAGGGGAGGGCGGAGCAGGGGGCCTGGGCGACGATAACCTCCCGACAGCAGGAGGACCCGGAGGAAACTTCAGTGGGGGCGGCGGTGGCGGGGGAGCCGGATATACGACTGACCGCAAGGGCATGAATGGCGGAAACGGCGCTATGAGTGGCGGAGGGGGAGGAAGTGGGAATGATTACTTTACCGCAAGTTATAATGGCACTCAAGCTGAATCCGGACAATCTGGAGGAATGGGCGGAGGATTACTTGTAATCATAGTGGCGGGTGACTTGGTTATCGGTTCCACGGGCATAATATCCTCTAATGGCCAGACAGGCGCAACGGGTGGCAAAGGTGGCGGAGGAGACCCGGATTCCAATCAATGCGGAGAAGGCGGAGGCGGAGGAGGTCAAGGCGGTGGCGGCGGAGGTGTCGTCGTTCTCACTTATAAAGGAACTTACACCAATGACGGATCCATCACAGTTAATGGAGGGACAGGCGGACCAGGCGGCGCTAAAGGCGACAATAACGCGGCGAATACCAGACATACTGCAGTGGCCGGTTCTGCAGGTGCTAATGGGGCAGTTGGTACGATTATTGAGGTGGCTTTATAATGCAGAGACTATTTTTCCACAATCCACATGACAGATGGAGCCGAGAGGCACTAGCTTCGATACCTGAAGATGTTAAGGTCATAACCATGTTCCAGAAGGACACGGTAATCCCTGAAGGAATACAGATCAGATCCGTGCCTCTGATGGTAGATAAACAACTTCAACTGTTGACTAATCCCCCGTATTATACTGGGGGTTTTGTTTTGCAGTTCCAACTCCAGGACTACCTGGGCAACCCGATCAAGGAAAATCACCTGTTCTATCTCGACATCAACGGGGAGAGATTCAGCGAGGTGGTCGAGGACGACCTACTGGTCCTGGAACTGTTTACAGAAGCGCCAACCTCGATAGAAATCGAGATAAATAGCGAAGGTTTCATGCCTTGGAAGGGGGAGATACTGTGCGAACAGTTACCGTCAAACCCCGTCCCCTAACCGTGGAGCAGAGGATCAAACTGCTTGAGGATGGTCTGAAGGCTACCAAGGAGGAACTGGCCCTTGCCAAGACAGGCCTCGCAACCATGAAAACCAAGGTAGATTCACTTGAGAAGGCAAAGGGGGTGAGTCCATGAACTACCTGAAGGATTTAAGCACCCTGGAAGCGATTCAGAAGAGGTACTCGGCACTACCGGCAATCAACCCTTGGGGAGTTGAGGATCTGGCTGAAGAACCCAGCTTCGACTCATCCGGGAGAATGGTGGATCCCGGCCAAAAAGGTATAGAAAGGCCACAGAATGAAGTCTGGCATGATAGCGCCAGGTTCGGTAAGGGGGCATATAACCGGCCTTATCAGGAGTACATCAAACTGGACACTTACGGCAAAGGAAGAATGCCTGCTGCTCCGGGGATCGCCCTCAATCCTAATTTCCAGGTCCAGAAGCAGGGTGACGAGTACCATGGATTCTATAAACGGACCGGGCGGGATCTGGGCCAACTTCCTAACTACCAGAGGACCCTTAGTGTTCCCGGAGGTGGAACCTACACCTCAAAACCGGCAACTAATCCAGTGAACATTGACTATATGCTGGATATTGCCGATGAGTTGAATCGGATAGATCCGAATGTTTACCAGTTCAACCTGAGAAACATGATTAAACCACCTGAGATTAGTTCTGTTCGGACAGGGAATGACAGTAATCCCCTGATCAGATTACCTAAAATGGGAGGGATGTGAGAATGGGTTCATACGCTCAAAACACCATGTGGGATCCCGTACTGGGGAAAAGGGTTCCACGGACAACCAACAATACAACCTCTGCACCCGTTGGTAGTGCGTCAAATCCTGTGCCAATTAAATCATCCGCTTATGCCCCTGGATATAATCCAACTCCATCGGCAACCCCTGTTTCAAGTCCAGCAACGCAAAAGGCTCAGACATTGAGGGAATATGCATCTGCTAATGGATATGATGTCGGATATGACCAGAATACAGGCAATGTCAGCTTGTCCAAGAACGGGCAGACTTACGCATGGCAGGGAACATCCCCTATTTCCGGCTTGAGCTTGAAGGACGGGACCAACTCGATCAGCGATCTCGGTACCTTTGAAAAGCAACTCGGTTCAATATTCAAGCCCGAGGCAGCCCAGACCAAGGTGCAACCTGTGCAGAACCAGCAGATGCAACCCCTGGATTTCGATGCCATTCAGGAGAAATTGTGGAGTCGGGTCGAGAGTATGCTGCCCAAGTCCTTTGCTAGCGGACAATCGTCCGAGACCGGCACTTTCAACAATGAGGGGTACAAAAAAGCCTTGGATGACCTCCGGGCAGCCGCCGATCCGCTCCACCAGCTGAAGCTGAAGCAGTTGAAACAGGCTCAGGATGAGGCAGAACTGGCCCTAAGGGCACAGATGGCAGGAGCCGGGGCATATGACTCCTCGGAAATGGATAAGAGGCTAGCAAAACTGAGTGGTGACTACTTCACGGGTGTAGCCAACGAGGATGCTCAGTATGAAGCCAACCTGGGCAACCTTGCAGCTGCGGTCTATCAGGCTGGATTGAGTAGGGATACTCAAAAAGAGAGCAGTTACAACCAGATGATAGCGAATCTGGCTCAGATGTATCTCAATGGGACTCTGGATCTGACCAAGTTTGCTCTGGATGATGCCTACAGACGGGCAGCATTGGGGCAGGAAGCGACCAACACCTACCTGTCAACGATAGGCGAATTTTAAGGAGGGGTGACCGATGTCTTATTTCAATGAAGATGGCAGAGACTTCAAACCCTCCCAACTGATCGGTTCCCTGTCTAATGTTTCCGGGGAACAAGCCAAGCAGATTTCTGCCGATGTGATGAATGCAGTCCAAGCCAATCTGGGCAAGTACAAGGAACTGGCAGGAGGAGGCCAACCTTGGGACGGTAAGGTCAGGACCATGCAGAGGATGAACAATGACATGAACCTGGGGTTGGAGAGAGTCAAGAACTATGCCTCCCTCACCGGGAGGATCCCTAATTTGGATGCGATTAAAGCATACGGGCTGGAGGGAACCTTTGGCGATGTGGCAGGGCAGGATACCTTCGACACTCAACTGCAGAAGCAGCAGATGGCTCTAGCCCGTGCCAAGGCATCTGCCAGCAGCGGTAACGGAGGTTCAGGCTTTACTCCCTGGCAACTCTATCAAATCATGCACAATGCCAAAAACGACGAATCAGAAGCGACCGATAAGGCCATGAACAGGGCAATCGAGGCAGCCAAAAACGATCCCCGAGTCGGACAACCCAGGTGGGAGACTGGATGGTTCCAGGAAGATGCTCCAGTGTGGTCCATGAACGACATAATCGATGCGTATTATCAGCAGTATAAGAACGGTTCCGGCAAGGGATCCCAGGACGATGAAATATGGAATCTACTGAACAGTTAGGTGGTGAAGCCACATGAAGGGTATGGACCTATATGTTCTCGCCAAAGCCGGTGTTCTGGACGTGCGGAGCATGAGCGGAGAAGACAAGAGCCGACTTAAGGAATACATGCTGTCTACTGGTTATGATCCGAACACGCGCATGAACCAACAAGCCGAGGAAAACCTGGCCCAAACTTCAGCTACCCGCAAAGCCAGGCAGATGCAGGGAGAGGTAGACCCTGCCCTGTCTCGGATTGCTCCCCCTGAGATCGGATACCAGAATCCTATCGCAAAAGGTGCAGCTCATGCTGTAGACCTGGTACTGAACAGACCAGGCTATGCATTCCGTAATGCTATGATCCAGGAACAAAAGGGTGATGGTTGGAGTGGAGAACTGGCAGAAGGGGCGAAGGGATTCTGGGCTGGTTTGAAGGGCGAGGCCCGACCTACTGCTGAAGAGGTGCTGAAGGCTAAGGGGGTAGGGGTAGACTCGGACACCATGGGGGGCAAAGTCGCCAACTTTCTGACCGATATTGTAACCAATCCAGTTAATTTTGTCGGGGGCGGAGCAGGAACCGTTGCCAAGGGTGGTCTTGCTGCCAGGGCAGCCAAAGGGGCAACTATCGGTGCCGGCTTTAGTGGTGCTGCAGCCTTCGGGGAGGAGATGTCTCCTGAACAGATTGCGGCCTCGGCCCTTATGGGTGGTGCAATCGGTGCAGGAGGTGGAGCTCTGGCTCATGCCCTGGAGAAACGAGCCAACAAATCTGCCCCGGAAGTAGCAGATGCCTTCGATGACTTCATAGATGTTACTGATTCTGATGTTGGGCCTAGCCCTGTCAAGGAAGCACTAAAGGACAACACCCCTGCATATTGGGAACTGCTAGAGAAGGCTCGTAAAGAGCAATTCGACCTGGATTATCCAGAGCCACCCCCACTGTACGATGTTCTGGAGAGGTTAGAGGGTGCAGAGCCAATCAGAAGAAAGGCTATAAACCAGGGCCCCGGATTTGAGACCGGAGTAAAAAACAGGTCGGTGCCGGATAACCTTCCCGATAGTTATCCTTTGCCGGAGGTTAATGTCAGGAACCTGGAGGCTGAAGCTTACGCCAGGAGAAATGCGGCGGCTATGGATGAAGCCCTGCCGACAAAAAAGCCGATCTCCATGAACTTGTTAAATAAAGCTGATCCTGACACGGCAGCAACTGAAAGACTAATCGCCGATGCGGTGGCCCGGTTGAAGAGTGAGGGCGGACAGGGCGTACTGCAATCTGGCCTCGGATTCAATACCGAGGGCGAGGTAGTAAGGCGTTGGGGCAGGCAGAGCCTTAATCCCAAATGGTACAGGGACATATATGCAGCGAATGGCAACAAGCCGCCCACTGCTGCCCAATACCGGGAATTGGCTATCGAAAACCTCAAAAACGGAGTGGAGACCGCAGACGGCGAGGTAATCCCGCCCAATGCAGAGTTCTTAAGACTTACCAAACAAAATGAATCTGGGGTAAATATACCAGAGGAATGGGGAGCCCTGGAGCAGACAGCCAGGCAGCTTGAGAACAGCGGGGAATCTGTATACGATGATACCGCCAATCTGATTAAGGATATGCGGGCCCGGCAAACCGATCTAGCTAAGCCGGAATATAAGATCGAAGCTGAGGATCCCTTTAAAATAGCTGAGGGCAGCAATCAATATCAACCCGAGAAAAAGTCGAATGATATACTATTGGAAAACAATATAAATTTCAGGGATGATATGATCCGGGAAGGAGAGAACACCGATGCAGGAAGGCAAAGAGCCAGGGCAGCCCTTGAACAACTCGCACTCTGGGAAGAAGGAAGTGATATATCCAGTGCACGAGGAAGAAATCTTCGGCCTGGAGGAATTCAAACCATCGCGCTTGGAATCACCCGAAAAGCAGCCCGAACAGGAAGGATCGACCTCAGAGGAGCAAAGGTCCAGGGACATCGAGATTTAGCCACTTTAGCTCATGTCTACCGCAATCCATCATTCGAAACCTTCAGGGTGTTTTACCTTAAGGGAGATACAATAGTTGCCCACGAAGGGATAACCTCGAGGCTACCTGGTGCAACCAGCATATTCACAAAAGAACCAGCCAGGCATTTTCAAGAAATGAGGCAGCGTATGGCCAGGTTGGGAGCGGATGGTTACTATTTGCTTCACAATCACCCTAGCGGCAATACCTCAATGAGTAAACCCGATCTTAATGCTACAGAATATTTTGCCCAGAAAGTACCAGGTTGCAGGGGCCATGTAGTAATCAACCACAACGAGTATTCATTCTATTCAGGAAATGGCAACATGAGTCCCTTGGAAAGAATCAGGCATGATTTTAGTCAGGGAAATGACAGCCTGCTTACGCCCGAGGTGGATCACTTCCTGCTGAATCGTGCAATCAGAAGTGATACTGATATAGTAGACATAGGCAAGATGCTGGAGACTTCACCAAATATGTCTACTATCATTTTTACTGATTCTCCGGGTAACGTTCGAGCGATCCAGGAGATCCCAGACGGACTGTTGGCTAACATGGAAGGAGCTGCTGATTATATCCGGGGCAGGAGCAGGGAATTCGGAGCAAGAACTGCATTTCTTGTCACAGACAAACAGAATGTTTCCCTGAGTGGGAATGAAATGGTGAAGAGGGGAGTCCTGCAGGACTCTATTTTTTTGCGCCAAGACGGCTCCCATGAAGCTGCTTATGCCGATGCAGACATTAGGCGCCTGGCAAAGAAGGGTGGCCAAGGCAAGTGGATGGGCATGGAGACCAAGCGTTTCGGAAAGAAGGTAAATGAGCAGGAAGGCCCCTATTCAGCCCAAGACTCTTCACCTCTTAACCGGATCAAAAATTGGGTGGAAACAGGGGCAGAGTTAGGCAGCGACTTCAACGCATGGAAAAACCAGATGCTCGAGCAATTCCCGGAGTTGGGCAGGACCAGCAAGTCTGAAGGCCTGCTAAAGCTTGTATTCGACAAGTCCCAGGAGTTGAACAGGGGCGGGACTACCATCAAATACGGCGGACAGGAGATGAAGCTTAAGCCCCAAAATAGAGCCACGGCTGCACCGCCTGAAACGACTGATCCTGAAGGGATTGGGAGCGCCGAATACCCTGAAATGCAGGGCAAGGATATAACCGCTCTCGAAACCGGCAATGACACCTTGTCCCGCAATATGGAGAAAGTCACCGGGCGCAACCTGGAGCTTGAGCCAGGAAATCCAGTGTACGAACTCAACGAGGCCAAGGGAGCCAAGGTTGACTACGAGAAGGAATGGACAGACCGTCTTTATAATGAAGTAGTCAAAAAGTTCGGCATAACCAAAGGTAGCAAGAAATCTGCGCTGGTGCAGCGATTCGGGGAGAAAAAGCTTGTTCCGGGAGGGAGCTATGAAGAGAATCTCGCAGCCCTTAAGAAGTTGCGGCCCAAGGATTGGCAGGACATAGTCGAAGCCAACGATTGGTTCAGAAGCGTATATGATCAGATGCTGGACAGGATCAACCAGGTGAGGGCCGAGATATACCCCAATGCTGAGAAGCGGATGGCTGACATTCAGTCCCAGATCGATACCCTGAGAAACAGCAAAGCAACCATTGCCTGGATCAATGAGAAGCTGCAGAAATGGCAAGACCAGATAGACGATATTGCCAACTCTCCAAAGCGAGATCAGGCAACGAAGGACAGGCTCATTGCCGAAGTTCAAGCCAAGATCGAAAGGCTTAGGAATGACCCGATATACACCGCCCAGGGCCGCAAGGCAAAGATCAAGGAACTGGAAGCTCAGTACGAGCTGGCAATGCGGGGCAAGTTCGTGCCCAAGAGAGAGGATTATTACCATCACATAAGGGAGATGGGCGGGCCGAAGGGGCTGCTTCACATGTTGGCTACACCTGCCGAGATTGACCCAAGGCTGGTCGGTATATCTGAATACACCCTGCCCCACAGTAAATTCCATGGCTTCATGCAGAAGAGGGGATTAGGACCTTATAAAGATGATGCTGTTGGTGGCTTCCTGGATTACTTGCCAGAAGCCAGCTACTCGATCCATATCGATCCGCAGATTAAGAAGTTTGAAGCTTGGGCCGATGAAATTGCTGAGAATTCAGCACTGAATGAGAGCACCGACTTTAACCGGACCATAGAATATTTGCGGGACTTTGCGCAGGATCTAGCGGGTAAGACCAACTCCGGTGACAGGTGGCTTCAGAAGCGGATAGGCAGGAAGGCAATGGATGTTCTGCGCCGTATCACCAACCGGGGAAAGGCCAATGCTATCCTGATGAACGCAGGGTCCCTGCTGGTGCAGCCCACGAATATGGTGCAAGGCATTGCCTTCGCCAAACAGCACTCGGTTAAGGGTATAGGCAGGGCGTTGTTGTCAATCCTGAGAGAGGATCCTGCCCGAGCACAATCAGTTTTTCTCAAGGAGCGCTTGCAGGGGAAGATGTATCGCAGGTTTAACTCATGGCGATCACTATCTGCGGTGGTGGACAAGCCCCGGCAGCTGGCGGAATGGATGATAGAGTTTGCAGATCGGGTAGGTACCGAAATGGTGTGGCAGTCGGTATACGAAAAGGGGCTGCACACCAAGGGAGTGACAGATCCGGTCAAATATGCGGATTCCTACAC
>CAZYGL010000043.1:0-3491 GCA_964647335.1 uncultured Syntrophomonas sp.
TACGGGGTAGCCAAATTATATGGACATTGGATGACTGTCAATTATCGCGAGAGTTACAATATGTTTGCCTGCAGCGGCATACTCTTCAATCATGAATCACCACGCCGGGGGCTGGAATTTGTCACCCGCAAGATCAGCAATACGGTAGCCCGCATCAAATACGGGGTGGCCGACGAGTTGCGTCTTGGCAACCTCGATGCCAAGCGGGATTGGGGTTTTGCCGGAGATTATGTCAAGGCTATGCACCTGATGTTGCAGCAACCAGAAGCTGAAGATTACGTGATCGCCACGGGGCAGACCCACACGGTCAGGGACTTCGTCTCGTTGGCCTTCCAGCAAGTAGGTCTTAACTACGAAGACTATGTAGTGGTAGATCCCCTATTTTTCAGGCCTGCCGAGGTGGAGATCCTGCTGGGGGATCCTGAAAAAGCCACAACCAGGTTAGGCTGGAAACCGACCGTGGCCTTTGAGGAATTGGTCTATATGATGGTAGAGGCGGATTTGAGGTTGGTAGCAGATGAAATCAAGGGTATTGATAACCGGGGCAGCAGGATTTGCGGGTAGACATCTAAGTAGATTCCTGCTAAAAATGGGGATGGAAGTGTGGGGACTTGAGAGGCCAGTGCCGGAGCTTGAGCCTCTAGACGGGCTGACCATGCTCTATGCAGACATATGTGATTCAACTGCTCTTGGCGAAGCTGTTGCTGAATGCCAGCCTGATCAGGTCTATCATTTGGCTGCCCAGAGTTCGGTAGGTCTCTCCTGGGAAAGACCGGCTGAGACAATAAGAACAAATCTGGAAGGGACAGTAAGTCTATTAGAGACTTTCCGCAAACAGAAAATGCTTAGCAGAATTCTGCTGGTCGGATCCGGGGAGGAATATGGTCCGACAGAGGTGGCAGAACTGCCAATTACGGAAGAAAAAATTCCCGAACCGCAGAATCCATATTCTTTAAGCAAATATTTTCAGACTATAGTGGGAATGCATTACTGCAGCCACTATCATCTACCCATATATTTCGCCAGGACTTTCAATCATATTGGTCCTGGCCAGAAACTGGGCTTCGTAGTGCCTGATTTTGCTGCCCAAATTGCCCGGATTGAAGCCGGAATGCAAGAAGCTGTGATAAATGTTGGCGACTTATCCGCAAAGCGCGATTTCACCGATGTGCGCGATGTAGTCCGAGCTTACTGGCACATTCTCAACAAGGGGAATCCGGGCCGAATTTACAATGTGGGTTCTGGGCGCGCGGTATCAATCCGGGAAATTCTGGACCGACTCCTGCAATTGAGCGCAAGCAAGATTGAAGTCAGAGTCGATCCCCAGAAATTCAGACCGGTGGAGGTGCCAATAATCTGTGCCTGTATAGATCGAATCAGTGAAGAAACCGGATGGCAACCCATTATCGACCTGTCAGAAACCCTTGATAATACGCTGTCAAGCTGGCGAATTGAAGCAACAAGGAGATAAAAGATAGAGCATGATTCAACCTTTCCAGGAGATTTTTGACTATAGGGAAATGTTCAAGAACCTGGTCAAAAGAGATTTGCGTACCCGGTATAAGGGATCGGTGCTTGGATTCTTATGGACGTTTGTGAATCCTTTGCTTCAATTAGCAGTATTTTCGGTAGTATTTTCGACCATTATGAGGATGAACATAGAGAAATACCCGATGTTCCTTTTTGTCGCCTTACTTCCCTGGCTATTTTTTGCCACTTCGACCCAACTCGGCACTGGACTCATCATGACCCATTCCAACCTGGTGAAGAAGATATATTTTCCGCGCACGATCTTGCCCCTGGCCACAACTACTGCAGCCATGATCAATTTAGGCTTGAGTTTTATTGTAGCTCTGGCAGCTTTGCTCATTTATCAAATCCCGATAACCATGAGCATATTGGCCTTACCACTCGTTATGCTGATTCAGTATTGCTTCACGCTTGGTTTTGTTTTCATCTTATCTGCCATTAATGTCTATATGCGGGACATAGAGCACTTATGGGGGATAGTGGTAATGGCCTGGTTCTACTTGACTCCGATCATCTATCCTTTGGACATGGTTCCGGCTAGATTCATCAGTGTTTTTTTCTTGAATCCCATGACCGCCTTTTCGCTTGCCTACCGGGACATATTATACCGGGGTATGTTCCCCAACTTCACCCTATTGGGAAATATCTCCATAATTTCATTATTGATATTGGTTTTTGGATACGTCGTTTTCAAACGCTTGGAAAGAGGCTTTGCCGAAATAGTATAGAGGAGTTGCTATGGATTACACTGTGGCCGTAGAGGGAGTGTCAAAAAAATATCGTCTGCATCATGATTATGCCCCTACACTGAAGGAGAAGATTTTGTTTCGCAATCGTTCTTCTTATGACGATTTATGGGTTTTAAAAGGTATTGATCTGTATGTAGAGCAGGGCCATACAGTAGGTCTGATCGGACAAAATGGATCAGGCAAGAGTACTCTGCTGAAATTGATGAGCCGAATAATCTATCCTGACCAGGGTAAAATTAGAATAAATGGCCGAGTATCAAGCCTGCTCGAGCTAGGGGCTGGTTTCCACCCTGATTTTACGGGATTGGAAAACATATACATGAACGCTGCTATTTTTGGTATGAACCGCAGAGAAATAGACCGGCGCATGGATGATATCCTGGCTTTTGCCGAACTGGGAGAGTTTATACACAGCCCGGTCAGAACTTATTCCTCGGGAATGTACATGCGGCTGGCATTTTCAGTTGCTATAAATGTCGAACCGGATGTGTTGTTGATCGATGAAATTTTAGCCGTGGGGGATGAGAGTTTCCAGAAGAAGTGCCTGGCCCATATGGAAAGAAAAAAAGCATCAGGGGTTACGACGGTTATAGTATCACATGACCTGGCTTCAATAGAGAAATTATGTGACCGAGTGGTCTGGTTGCAGCATGGCAGTGTGGCTGCCCATGGCCTGGCTATGGATGTAATCAAGGAATATAGAGATGCGGTAGCGCTGTACGACAATGAACGTATTGCCAGCGAGAATAAACGGAGCCCCAAGGATGTTGAGAACCAGGCAGCGGATATGAATCAGGCAGAACGATGGGGAAATCGAAGTATCGTTATCAAGGATGCCTGTTGTCTAAACCAATACGGTGAGCAGAAGTATACCTTCAGTTGCGGTGAATCTTGTGTAATCGAGATGCACGCCACAGCTTGCCAGGGACTCGATGATCTGGTTTTTGGGATTGGCTTATTCAGACAAGATAATCTTTGTTGTTACGGTACCAATTCTTATATAGATAGATATCAAGTCGATTCAGTAAAAAGTGGTCAGGAAATTACGGTTCGTTTCATTATTGACCGGTTGAATCTTACCGCCGGGGAGTATTTTATAAATGTAGCGGCTCACGATCGTTTTGGGACTCCTTACGATTACCAGACCCATCTTCTCAAAATAGCGGTCTATTCCGATAAGCCAGAAGCGGGCGTCTGTAGACTGGATCACCG
>CAZYGL010000043.1:3591-9183 GCA_964647335.1 uncultured Syntrophomonas sp.
TGGTTTGGATTATTTCATGTTCGAACATAGGTTCCGCGGCAGTCGAGAAGAGGTGAAAGAGCGGCAGAGGTTATACCTTGATATATTCATTGGTAAAAGTCCTATCTTGGATATTGGTTGCGGGCGTGGCGAATTCGTTGAACTGTTGCTGGAAAGAGGTCATGAGGTCAATGGTATCGATGTTAACGCCGACATGGTAGCTGATTGCCAGGAAAGAAACCTGCCAGTCTTGAAGGCTGACGGGATTTCTTATCTGCAGTCTCTCCCGGATGATTCCCTGGGAGGTATATTTAGCGCCCAGGTAATAGAACACCTTGAATCGGAACAAATAATCCGCCTGATCTCTCTGGCCCATGCGAAATTAAGGCCTGGTGGAGTCCTGGTAACCGAAACAGTCAATCCTCAGGTGCTATACGTATATGCCAATCAATTTTATCTGGATCCCAGCCATCAGCAACCCGTCCACCCGAGAACCCTGGAGTTTATATTCCAACAGGTCGGTTTCAAGGACACTTCCTTCAGATTTTCCAGTCCGGTCCATGACATGTGGATTCCCAATTTAGAAGTCGATTCAGGGCAAATCGGCAACCTGCCGGAATTTAACCAGGCAATAGATCGGCTGAACCAGTTGCTTTTTGGAGAACAGGATTACGCCATGATCGGAGTCAAGTAGACTACCCATGCAGTGGTCATACCAAACAAGGGGGACAAGCGGGTGCACATAGTTATTTGCAATGAGCGGTTTTTATTTCGCTTTGGTGTGGACCGGGCTCTAATCATTATAGGACAAGGGTTGAGGGAAGCCGGGCATAGCATAACGGTGATGGCTAACCGGATGGACCGAGATGTGATCTCAACCTTTGCCGATCAGATTATTGAAGTCCCTGCAGAGTCTGAATACATCGATCTGAACGAATATACCGCCGAATGGCTGCAGAACCATTGGGACAGGTTTTTCCCACCAGGGAATAGACCTGACGTGGCTATCATTGGCGGTTGGCCTTTCTACGCCGCCATCCCTTTTTTTGAAAGTCAGGGAACCCGGGTGGTTTATTTTGACTGCGGAGCCGTGCCCCTAAATGGTTATGAAGGTGGAGCCCGGAAAGTGCAGGAGAAACTCAGGTATATGCGTAAGGCCTATCTCCCGCAAGCCTCGTTGATTACAGCAATCAGCGACTTCATAAGCCGGACCCAGAGTAAAGAAGACGCAGGGAACAGTATCCCTATCAAGACTATCCACCTAGCTGCCGATCACTTGGACAGGAGGATATGGGCCGGTTCGAAAAACGCAGAAATCCAGAACGTCGAATTATTCAGCCGAATAGAATATCATCGTTCCAATGGTAAAGAGATACTCTTCTGCCTGGGAAGATGGGAGCCGGGCTGCTATAAGAATTCCCAATTGGCTCTGGACTTAATGCAGCGCTTGCGCAGTAAAAATACCGACGTGGTCATGCTAATCCTGGCTGATCCCCACCATGTAGACCTGCCTATTGCCGTTCAAGAATATATCATCCCTATCGGTTTTCCTGGCGACTTAGAATTGCAACGCATTATGCAGGCAGCCGACCTTGGTTTGGCATTTTCGTTATGGGAAGGATTCAACCTGCCTTTGGCGGAGATGCAGTGGCTGGGTAAACCGGTGTTGGCGCTGGCTGTTGGGGCTCATCCCGAAGTGATCCTCGATCCCTGGTTTCTATGTCACGATTTGAATGAGATGGTAGAAAAGGCCTCCCAGATTATAGCCGGACAAGGGTTCCCCGTAAAACTACGGGATGAGGCATTCAAGAGATTTCGCCACTATTTCCGGTGGGACCGAGCAATCAAAGAATACCGTGAAGCTTTGGAGGAATTGTATTACCAATCTATTCGTTTGGTAATGGATGTGACGTATTCTGCCAAAGATCCAGCCAATCCAGGAATTATTAGGGTGACCAGGCGGTTAGGGAGGGAGTTTCAGAGATTTATTCGGCCCATCTTTGTGCTGTGGGATACCACCTTGCAGGAATACGTGCTGCCTACCTCAGCAGAGATGAGGGTATTAGGGCAATTCAATGGGCCTGTTATAACCGATTCCAATTTGCTTTCACCTGCCGACAGCAGGATTACCCTGTCTGATTACCTTGCGAACCAGGAATGGAAGCGTACCTGGCTGTTATGTACCGAGGTACTGAATACGGCTTTTGCTATGGACGTCTACAAATATGCTAGGAATAATGATTTTAATTTTGCGGCTGTATTTCACGATGCTATACCAGTCCTGCACCCAGAACTGTGCAATGAAGAGGTGGCCGGCAATCACCTTCACTACATGCATATTTTGGCTAATTGTGATGTGGTTATTCCCGACTCGGACTTTTCAGCCCAATGTTTACGGGAAATATGGGCTGAAGGAGATGTCAGCCCTTGTGAGGTCAGGACCAATCTGCTGCCAGGTGAATATGGAGGTGCTCCCCGAGAAGTAAAAATAAAAGATACATTTGAGGACGAGAGAGTGATCCTTACGGTTTCCACTTTGGAACCTCGAAAAAACCACAAGACACTGATCAAGGCGTGCCTGCGCATGCAGCGGGATCACCCGGAGCTAAACTGGAAACTGATTCTGGTCGGGAACCGATATGCAGGCAATCCAGAGATTCCTGAATATGTGCAGTCAGTTGCCAGGGAAAATCCGCGGATAGAATGGGTGGGGATCGTGCCTGATGAAAGGCTGCATGAGCTTTACCTGAAGGCCAGATTCACGGTGTATCCCTCCATCATCGAAGGATATGGCATGCCCATTATGGAGAGCTTGTGGCATGGGAGGCCTTGTATCTGCTACAACCAGGGAGTGATGGCCGAATTGGCAGCAGATGGAGGATGTGTCACCACAGATGTGCTTGATGAAGAGATGCTGGGGGAGACAATATACAGACTGCTTGTCGATGAGGAGCAATACCTCGAGTTATGCAAGGAAGCAGTCAGCCGAAGCATTAAGACCTGGGGTGAGTATACCCGGGATATGTTGTCTATTTTCCTTACTGTCACCAACCCGGTAATAAGGGAAAAAAAGGCAGGTAAGTTGCATGACGCCAGCTGGGAGGATGCCTTATACCCAAATGGTCTGTTTGATGACGGGAAGATGAATAATTCCTCGAGGTTGGCCTTGACCGACCTCATCGAGCGGTTGCAGCCGGGATGCACCGTAGTAATTGGCGACGTCGCAGAAAGAGGGCTAGGCTGGCTGGCCGATCATGCCAGGGTGGTTTTTTATTTGTCGACATATACTGCATTGTCCAGTGGCACAGGTATCCGGGACAATCTACATCTTTTATCTGGCCCCCCGCAACTTGTTCTGCAATTACTCCTAAACGAATTAAATGAGGTCGGGATACCCATTGACTTAATCTATGTCAATGATTATCAAATGGATCTGGGCTTTGACCAATTTATTCAGACCCTTAATCAGTATGTTCCCCCAAAACCGCTCTTTGTGATTCTAAACAATAGTTTTTATGCTGGAAACCAGCGGATTATGCAAGCGGTTGCTTGGGATGAACTGAAGCATCTTGATTGGATCGACTTGGATTTTATTCCGGGGAAGCTCCAGGTTAACGCTTCTTCACAAGCTGAACTACCGGTTGGTGGCTTGGCATTGGCTTATTTCAATCCCGCGGCCCGCTCTCATGACTTGGAGATTAAACACTCCACGGCTTGTTTGGATGATGCAGCGCCGTATTCAGTTAAGGGAGAAAAAGTGTGACCAGAGGCAGAGATGGAAAGCGCATATTGTTTTGCTGTAACATATACCCTCCCCACTTCGTGGGTGGAGCGGAACTGATTGCCCATTTTCAAGCCAAATCGCTGCAGGCCAAGGGCAATAGCGTATTAGTTTTCGCAGGAGAATCCAAACCGCGAGGTACTAGATATACCCTTCACCGGGAAGCGTATGACGGGCTCAGAGTGGTAAGGATACAGCTCGGCGCAGATGACTATCGTAGTGACAGAATTAATTTTTTCCACCGGGAGGTAGAGGACCAGTTTCAGATCGTTCTCGATGAATTCCAGCCTGAAGTAGTCCATTTCCACAACATCATCGGTCTCTCTGTAGGTATGCTATATCTGGCCAAGAGGAGTGGGGCCACTACTATCCAGACACTCCACGACAAGTGGGGGATCTGTTTCAAGACAACTACACTCGACGGGAAGGGTAAGGTATGCGGAGACTACAGCAAGTGCAGCGATTGCATGGCATTTATTGATGATGGCGGTCATGTGAGGTTGCCGATCCGTTTCCGCCAGGATTACATCAAATTGCAGTTCTCCTATCTGGACCGCATCATCTCACCCAGCCACTATCTGGCTGATAGTTATGCCCAGGCTGGATTTCCGAAAGAAAAGATGCTGGTGTTGTGGAATGGAGTGGATGTTGAAAGGTTCGCAAAAGTGCGACGGCAAAGCAAAACTGATGAAATCCGCTTCACCTATATAGGCCATTTTGGCAACCATAAGGGAGTGGAAGTCCTTCTCAGGGCTTTGCCCCTGCTGGATAAAAATAAAAAAGTCCGATTGAACTTGGTTGGAGAAGGGGAAGCAAAGGGGCACTATATTGAACTGCTAAACCAAAACCATTGTGCCGACTTGGTCAATTTTTGGGGGAAGGTCGAGAATCGCTCTATCGAAAAGGTATATCAGGATACTGATGTGTTGGTCTTGCCATCAGTCGGACCGGAAAACCAACCGGTGAGTATAACTGAAGCCATGGCCTGCAACCTGCCAGTCATCACAAGCAGGTTGGGAGGCGCGACAGAACTGGTGGATGACGGCGTGACCGGTTTTCTTTTCGAATCCGGGAACGAAGGTGCACTGGCCGCTAAAATGAATGAGTTTATACGCGACCCTGACCTTATTAAGGTGATGGGGCAAAGAGGTTATGAAAAGATAAAAAATACGACACTGAGCAATCAGGTTGAAGAGTTGGAGCGGATTTATGATGAGGCAAGTGGTCGCTCATTGGAATCCAGGTCAAAAACAGTGGCTGTGGCCGGACAGCAAGTAGATTATGCCCTGGCTCAGGGAATCGAAATGTATATGGGGGAAAGTGTGGGGCGAAAAAAATGGTTTGTAAAAGATGACTGGTTGAGAGAAGAACAGCTGCAGGATTTGGACCTGATGTGCATTGCTGACGAAAAGGACTGGTTGTTGCCCACCATCAAAGCCCTTAAAAACAGGATACCCCTCTTGGTACCGGAAACAAACCAAGAGCTTAAGAGTCTTTGCATCACCGCAGCCTGCGGGCTTTACTATAAAGAAGCGCTTGAGGCTAAGCTTTGTTTGGAACATCTATTAGAATCAGGAGGTCCAGGAGTGGTCATGGGCAATAACGGACACCAATTTCTAAACGAATAAGGTTCATGTCAATTTTTAGGACCGAATCCAGGTAAAGGATGCGGTTTTGGTCAGCGGAGATCGATAGCGGACAGATGAATAATGTAATCCAGAACAAAAATCTAATTGGCCTAAAAGACTTGAGAAATAAATAGAGGAAATCGTATTTGTTAATAGACGTATCTTCCAGTTGATCTTCTCTGAGGCACTCAGCCAGATTCCGGA
>CAZYGL010000044.1:0-9109 GCA_964647335.1 uncultured Syntrophomonas sp.
TGGGCAATTATGCCTCAAACTTTATGCTATAATATATGAGCCCATCATATGGGTGGGTAAAAACCAGTTAAGCAGGGAAGGTATCATCACAATGGAACTGTTGGCCCCAGCCGGCAACTGGGAAGCATTTCTGGCTGCACTCCATAACGGCGCCGATGCTGTGTACCTGGGCGGGCAGCAATTCAGTGCGCGCCAGTCGGCAGACAATTTTACAACCCCGCAGATGAATGAAGCATTGGATTATGCCCATATGCGGGACAAAAAGATATATGTTACTGTGAACACCCTAATAGCTGAAGCTGAGTTCCCAGAGGCCCTTGACTATCTGTTCAAGCTGCAGCAGATGGGCGTGGATGCAGTCATCCTCCAGGATGTTGGCCTATTAAAGGCTGCTCGCACCATGTTGCCGGCTTTAAGAATGCATGCCAGCACCCAGATGACTATCCACAATCCCGAAGGCGCAGCTTGGCTTCAGGGGCAGGGAGTAAAAAGGATAGTGCTGGCCAGGGAACTTTCAGCTGGGGAAATCAACATAATCACCGCAGCATTGCCGCAGCTTGAGCTGGAGGTCTTTGTGCATGGAGCTCTCTGCTTCTGTTATTCCGGGCAGTGCTTGTTCAGCAGCATGGTTGGCGGACGCAGCGGCAACCGTGGACGCTGCGCTCAACCCTGCCGGCTTCCTTACGATCTCCGCTGCCGAAGCGGCAAGGAGTCCTCTATCCTGGCCGGACAGGGGAGATATCTGCTGAGTCCTGCAGACCTGTGTCTCATCGAATACCTGCCGGCATTGGCGGGATGTGGGGTCGCATCCTTGAAAATTGAAGGTCGCATGAAGCGTCCGGAATATGTGGCCGTCGTAACCCGTGCTTATCGTGAAGCCCTGGATGAGTTGGCGGCCACCGGGGATTATCGCCCCGAAAAAGCAATTTTGGAACGTTTGTTAGGAATATTCAACCGGAATTTCACCAGTGCATACTTTATCGAGAGTCAGGCTGAATTTCTGAGCAGCAGGCGGCCTAACAACAGGGGAACCTATGTAGGCAGAGTACTAGAGCAAAAAAGTGATTTCAAGACGCGGATCAAATTATCTGCCCCAGTAAGTGTAGGGGACGGCCTGACAGTTTGGGTGGGACAGGGGACTGCTCCGGCAGCTATCGTAAAAGAGATGCTCCTGGACAATGAGAGGCTTTTAGATGCCCAACCCGGGCAGACTATCGAGATTAAACTGGACGGGCGAGTAATGAACAATGACCGGGTGTTCAAAACCCATGACCATAAATTGTTGACAGAAGCTCAGGCAAGTATTCATGATGAGCAGTACTGGAAAATACCAGTCGACGCTGAAGTATATTTGGAGGCGGGGCAAAAAATGCGATTGGTCATGTCCGATCGGCGGGGGCACAGGGTGGAAGTGCAAAGCAGGAATGCAGCCCAACCATCCCAGCAGCACCCTCTGGACCCCGATATTTTGCGCCAGAAGATCGCCCGGCTTGGCAATACTCAGTTTGCCCTGGATAAGCTTGATGTTTACAGTGAAAATGGGGTGCTGGTTCCCTTCAGTGATATCAATGAGGCTAGGCGCAGGGCAACTGGGCTCCTCGCTGACACGATTTTGCAGCCATGGAGGCCGGAGCCCCTGAGCGAAATTGGTTTTCGGCGGGCCAAAGAGCTGTTTTTGCATCATAAACCTGCGGTTGCCGAGTGCATACGGCCTAGTCTCACCGTGCTGGTGAATCGGCCTGAGATAGCCAGATCAGCTATAGAGGGGGGAGCCGATATGGTCTATCTCGATCTGGCAGGACTGGGTCTGGAGAAATGGCCCTTGAAGCGAGGCTTGCAGAGTATAGAGAGCGAACACAGCGATAGAATCGTGCCTCTATTGCCCCGCATACACCAGTCAGGAGACAAGTATGCATACGATCAGGCGGTTCTCTCCGGATTCGATTCGGTCATGATAGCCAGTTGGGCTGATTTGGAATGGGCTCTGGCAAATGTACGCAGAGTATATGCAGATTATAGCCTTAATGTTTACAATCGCCACACTCTGAACATTCTGGCAGAAAAAGGTATTAAGACCGCGTGCTTGAGCCCGGAGCTTAATTTCGCTCAGCTCGAGGATTTCCGGGATTATTCAGGAATAGAGATGCTGATACACGGCGAGCTGATTATTATGCAATCGAGATACTGTCTGCTAGGCGGCAGGATCGGCTTCGAAAGGGAGAAATGCGCCGCGCCCTGCCTTAGGGATGAGTATTACCTCAGGGATGGCAAGGGATTTGAATTCCCGGTTTCGACTGACCGTGAATGCCGGTTTTACGTATTCAATTCCCGTACCCTCTGTATGATGGAAGACCTGGCAAGGCTGCTCGCTCTCCGGCCGACCAGCCTCAGAATAGAGGGCCGGAGGCTAAAAGCTGAAGATCTGAAGGTGACGGTACAGCTCTACCGGCAGGCTATCGATGAGCTGTGGTCAGGAAACAAGCCAGACCTCTTGAGTTACCAGCAGCAGTTGGCCAGATGCAGCAAT
This sequence comes from uncultured Syntrophomonas sp., assembly GCA_964647335.1. Taxonomy (GTDB): domain Bacteria; phylum Bacillota; class Syntrophomonadia; order Syntrophomonadales; family Syntrophomonadaceae; genus PHAA01. Next base: position 2,528 of record CAZYGL010000044.1, read on the forward strand.
TCAGCCTTTACTAAAGGCCATTACTATCGCGGAGTAGCATAAAAATGGAACAGAGTATGCTGGAAAAATTAGAATTTAATAAGATACAGAAGCTTCTGGCTGAGCGCGCTTATTCGCCGGGCGGCAGTGAACTGGCCCTGGCATTGGTACCAGCAGCCGAGTTGGAGGAAGTCATAGAGCGCCTGGATGAGACCCAGGAAGCTATGGATTTACTCCATTTCGGAGAACCAGCATTTTTGGGCAGTATACGGCCAGTTGCGCAACATCTTGCCAGGGCTAGGGCAGCTGGTATCCTTAGCCCGGGCCAGCTTTACGAGTTGTATCAATTATGCAGGGCGTCGAGGTTAACGGCTCAATATTGCAGCAGTCCTGCCCTGCGGGTGCTCAACCATATTGCCGCGAACATTCGCCCATTTCCTGATCTGGAGAAACAGATACAAGCAGCCATAAACGAAGATGGCACTATCCGTGACGACGCGTCAGGGGAGCTGAAATATATCCGCCGGCAGATAGACAGCGCAAGACAGCGTATCAAAGATTATCTGCACAACTTCATCCGCTCCGGAAACAACCAGAGCCTCCTGCAGGACGCCCTCATCACTGACAGGTCGGGGCGCTACGTTATTCCGGTCAAGCAGGAGCATCGACATGATGTAAAGGGAATAGTTCACGATGAGTCGGCCAGTGGAGCTACTGTTTTCATTGAGCCCATGGCGGTAGTTGAGCAGAACAACAAGATCAAAAGTCTGGAAATCGAAGAAAAACGCGAAATCGAAAGGATTCTGAGACATCTGAGTAGTGAGGTCAGCGATCGGGTCTTGGCATTGGAGTCAAATTATGATGTTATGAGCCGCCTGGACATGATCTTTGCCAGAGGGCACCTGGCCTATGACCTTAATGCCTTCAGACCCGAGGTCAATGATGAAGGGAGGATCGAACTGGTCCGCGCCCGCCATCCGCTTCTGGGTGAAGGGGCAGTTCCCATCAATGTTGCGCTTGGCAAGGAATTTGACATCCTGGTAATTACAGGACCTAATACCGGCGGGAAAACTGTGGTCTTGAAGACTATAGGCTTGCTGACGGCCATGGGATTATCCGGGCTGTTCATCCCAGCCCGTGAGAAGAGTGATATTTCGGTCTTCAGAAAAATATTTGTCGACATCGGGGATGAACAGAGTATTGAACAGTCATTGAGTACTTTTTCGTCTCACCTAAAGAATATTGTCCATATTCTGGAGGAGGCTGATGATCATTCCTTGGTGCTGCTGGATGAACTGGGGGCAGGAACCGACCCGGTGGAAGGCTCAGCCCTGGCCCGCGCCATTTTGGAGGAATTGAAAGTTCGCCAGGCCAAAGTTGTAGTGACTACCCATCAAAGCGAGCTCAAAACTTTTGCCTACCAAAACGATAGGGTTGAAAATGCTTGTGTGGAATTCAATCCAATTACCCTGGAACCTACTTATGAATTGACCATCGGCACCCCTGGTCAGAGCAATGCGTTCGAAATAGCGCTGCGTTTGGGTTTGGTCCCTGAATTGGTGGAACGAGGAAGGTCACTGGTCCCGCAGAGGGAGATGGAGATAGGAAATATGATCCGCCAGTTGAAAGAGAGCCGGTACCAATTCGATACTGGCAGCAAGGAATTGGATGAGGCCAAGCGGCAATTGGAGCAGGATATTGAGAACTTTCAGCGGGAGCGGGCTGCGCTGGAAGAAGAAAAGGCCGCTGCCATTTTAAAAGCCAGGCAGGAAGCTGACCAGTATGTGCGACGTATTAAAAGGGAGGCCAATGAGTCTCTTGAGGAGTTGAAAGAACTGCTCAAGGACAGGGAACGCCCCCCTAAATGGCATGAAGTGGAACAAAAGAGCAAAAGGCTAAGGGATCTTTCCGTTAAGTTTTATGATGAGCAACCGGCGTCAGCCGAGCAGGACATAAAGCCCGGGGACTTTGTTATGGTGAGGAGCGTCAATCAACATGGCACCGTGGTGGAAGGACCTAATGCCCAGGGTGAAGTCACTCTGCAGATCGGGTCTATCAAACTGACAGTGCACAGGGACCAAATAGAACCGGGCTCGGCCAAAAACAAAGAAGTTGGAAACAAAGGCAGTTATACCCACACGTATTTGGAAAAGACCCAACAAATATCTCCGCAAATCGATCTGAGGGGCAAATATGCTGAAGATGCAATAGAGGAACTGGATAAGTACCTTGAAGATGCAAATCTGGCAGGGTTGGACTGGATCAGGATAGTACACGGCAAAGGGACCGGAGCTTTGCGATCCGCAGTGAGAAATTACTTAAAAGGACACCGCTATGTTATGGACTTCCGGGATGGTTCCAGGGAAGAGGGCGGATATGGGGCGACTGTGGTCAGCCTGAAATAAAGAGCGGTGATTTCCTATGGTGAATTACGGAAAGACCACCTGATCAGCGCTTGATCTGGTGGTCTTTCAAGTTGCAGGCAGGCAATTTTTCGCTGGACGGGATCACGATAGTCTGCAGGAACTGGCTGGGACAGCCTCCGCTTTGACCGGATGAAGGTATATTGGCTTTATAGAACAGACCATTATGGCGAGGATCAGTACAAATAACCACCACACTGCTGCCCGAACCGGAACTGCCTGATCCATGCAGGGGACAGTATTCAGTGGGGATCTTGGACGAGTCATAACTTGCAGCAGCGGTTTTAACCGCAGCAATGGTCTTGGTTAGCGGGCAGTAGGGAGTGGCTAATTTGCCCGTCTCGGCGCAGACCAGGACGTTTTCATGAATGGTACAGGAAGCAGTAGGTGCATAATTTTTCAGGCAATACTCAGTAATAGTCTGCTCTTTTGGACAGAGAGGGGAGGGCAGCTTGCCTGATTTGGAGCAGACATTTACCTGGATTATATTGGCAGGCATGGTCCAGGCGCCGGGCTTGTTTGTCTGGTATAATTTCTGCATCATGGCTTTGAACATGAGGGCTGGACTTCCACCGCCAAACGAATTTACCATTTTGTTCTTCTGATCATCGTAACCCATCCAAACGGCCCCTGAATACAGAGGAGTGATCCCGCAAAACCAGGCATCGGTCAATTCTTCAGATGTGCCGGTTTTACCGGCTGTAGGCACATTGGGAACCTTGGCGTTGGTTCCGGTACCAGAGCTTACCACGGTTTGCAGCAAATTGTTCATCAACCAGGAAGTCTGTTCACTCATTACCCGTTTGCTGGTAGGTTTGAATTCATATATAACCACTTCGTTGGCATCGATGATCTTATTGATAAAATGCGGAACATTGTATAATCCCGTATTGCCGAACGTGCTGTAAGCTGCAGCCATTTGTACCGGCGTTGCCCCCTTGGTAAGGCCGCCTAGGGCCAGCGACGCCAGATTGAGATCATTCCTGCCAGGGGTATCCACCAGGGTCAGACCTAATGAACGGCCCATGTCAAAGCCATGACGGATGCCGACCAAGTCAAGCAGCTGGACCGCATAAGTATTGATAGAATACTGTACTGCAGTCCGCATGGTGATAAGTCCCCTGTATTTGCCATCGTAGTTTTTGGGCTCCCACACACCTATATCAGTTTTGTAGGAAACGGGCGAATCATCCAGGACCAGGTAGGGCATCTGCCCTTCCTCCAGAGCCGGTGAATATACGGTAAGGGGCTTGATAGAAGACCCTGGCTGCCGGTATGCATCCGTTGCCCGGTTGAATCCGCGCTGTTGGTCGTATTCCCTTCCTCCCATTACAGCTTTTATATCCCCGTTGCGGTTATCGATTATGGCCATGCCTGCCTGGATCTTGGTGTCTTTGACGGTACTGGCGGGGAAATGGGAAGCATTTTTGAAATATTCCTCGGCATATGCCTGAAGAGGTGCATTTGCAGTAGTATAGATCTTAAGGCCGGATTTATAAATGGCACTTTCTGCGTCAGCATAGCCTTTGACTTCCTGCAGAACCTGAATGGCTTCCTCGATCACCGCATCGACAAAAAAACCATACTTGGCGTTGGCAGTACTCTGTCCTTTTGCCAGGTTCAATGGAGCCTCGAAAGCAGTATTGGCGTCTGCTTCAGTGATATAACCAGAATCGACCATGCTGGCTAAAACAAGTTTCTGCCTGGCCTTAGCTTTGTCAAGGTTGGTAAACGGATTGTAATTATTTGGGCTCTGGACCAGCCCGGCCAGCAGTGCAGCTTCGGGCAGAGTCACCTGACCAACATCTTTGGCGAAATAAGTGTTGGCCGCAGCCTGCACCCCATAAGCGCCGGCACCGAAATATATCTTATTTAGATACATCTCAAGTATTTCTTCTTTCGAAAAAGCTGTCTCTATTTTAATAGCCAGCAGGGCTTCTTTCATCTTGCGCAGCCAATTCTTGTCAGCGGTCAGAAAGGCGCTGCGGGCAAGCTGCTGGGTGATCGTACTGGCTCCTTGTCCGGTAAGGTCACCGGATTGAACATTTCTAAGCAAAGCTCTGGCGATTCCGCGCAATGTCACCCCGTGATGATCATAAAAGGCTTTATCTTCGGTGGCGATAAAAGCCTGCTGCAGGACCTGGGGAGTTTTCTCCAGGGCCACTTCAGTGCGGTTCTCGCCCGCGTGCAGGCTTGAGAAGGGCTGGCCGGATTCATCATATAGCAGGGTGCTGTTCGTCCCTGACAAAAGCTGCGGATCAAATTCCGGCAGCTGCATACCCACATAGCTAACCAGGCCAACCGAGAAGATGAAACCCAGCAATACAATAAGACCTATGACCCGCAGCCAATTGATACGAATCTTGGTTTTACGTACCGACCGGCCATTTTTTGCTGGCTCTTGCACCATTTTGGTTAGACTCCTTTACACACATTGATGTATTAATTTGACAAACAAGTGAAAAATCCTGCTGGTATTCTTGTGGCTGCACGCTTCGAACGCCAAGTTCAGCCGGTCTTATTATTGCACATCCCGCCAGCGTTGTGCTATCATTTTTTAGTGGCAAGGAGGTAGGGAAATGGCATTATCATTCAAACAAGAGGCAGAGCGCCAGATGGAACAGATTGAACGGGGAGTAGTCGAAATAATCCCCCGGGAAGAATTGCTGCGCAAATTGGAAAAATCAATTAGAGAGAAAAAACCATTGAGGATCAAACTGGGATTGGACCCAACGGCCCCAGATATCCATCTGGGACATACGGTCGTGCTGAATAAGCTGCGCCAGTTCCAAGACCTGGGGCACGAAGTGCATCTCATCATCGGAGACTTTACGGGCCGCATCGGTGACCCCAGCGGGAAATCAGAGACCCGTAAACAACTCACTGAAGACGAAATCATGATCAATGCCCGTACTTACCAGGAACAGATATACAAAGTTCTGGACCGGGAAAAAACCATAATGCATTTCAATAGCGAATGGCTAGGCAGACTGACCTTCATCGATGTACTGCAGCTGGCAGGTAAGTACACTGTGGCCCGCATGATGGAACGGGATGATTTCGAAAAACGTTTCAAAGAAGGGTTGCCGATAGGAGTCCACGAACTAATGTACCCGCTCATGCAGGGCTATGATTCGGTGGCCTTGGAGGCTGATGTGGAGATGGGAGGAACAGACCAAAAGTTCAACCTGCTGGTTGGGCGCCATCTGCTAAGGGAATATGGCCTGGAACCTCAGGTAGCCCTTATGATGCCTATCCTGGAAGGAACCGATGGGATTCAGAAAATGAGCAAGAGCCTGGGCAACTACATAGGAGTCAGTGAAGAACCGTACGAGATGTTTGGCAAGACCATGTCCATTAATGACAGGCTGATTTGCAGGTATTTTGAACTATTGACCCGGGTATCTATGCCGGAGATCGAAGACATGAGAACCAGAATGGAAAAAGGGGAAATGAATCCCCGTGATGCCAAAATGCGTCTGGCGGTTGAGATCATATCAACTTTCCATAGCCCGGAAAAAGCAGCACAGGCCCAGGAGAAATTCCTCCTGGTCTATTCACAGCGGGATATTCCCGAGGATATTCCCGACCTCCAGGTGGACCAGACCTTGGTTTGGCTGCCAAGATTCTTGAGCGAGTCAGGCCTGGCTGAATCCAGCAGCGAAGTCAGGCGCTTGTTGAAACAAGGAGCTGTGAAAGTGGACGGTGAGAAACACATTGAAGAGGACTTGGAATTGGCAAATGGCATGGTGATTCAGATTGGCAAGCGTAAATTTGTGAAGATAGTCAAGGGTCAGGAGTAATATCCTGACCCCGAATTATTTCTGCCCCATCGATCTGAGGGCTGGCATAATATCATTGACATGGCCCTCAAAAAATATCGCATAACCTTTTACATTAGGGAATTCCAAAGACAGGAGTTTGATGAAGGTGAAGCCGACTGCCTCAAGGTCCCGGCGGTCTGCGGCGCGGATATAACTCATATGCTGATCGGTTATCTTTTTTGCTGTGCAGTAGATCGGCTTGCCTTTGGAGTTCAGCAGGGCGGTTGCAACAAGTGTGCGCAAAATTAGTGCTCCTTTCACACAAAACAAGACCACTCGTCAAGAGTGGTCTTAATGTTTTCTGGTAGCCCCAGGGGGAATCGAACCCCCGTTTCCGCCTTGAGAGGGCGGCGTCC
>CAZYGL010000045.1:0-3015 GCA_964647335.1 uncultured Syntrophomonas sp.
CGAAAATGTCCACTGCGGGACGGATAAACGTCTCCACCGACTCTTTATATTCCTTACCAAACCAGGGTCTTAACAACCAGGTGACTACCGGGGAAAAGAACCACCTTGAACTTTTCGCAGCGGCAATTATATCGGCGGCAAATTCCCGGACCTGGACCTGGGAATCCATCACCAAAATTTCTACATCACTGGGGGGCAGTCCCATAGGAGCGGCGGAAACAGCGGCTATTATCTTATCGATCATCTCCTGCTCCACGGATTTCTTCCTGAAATTACGAATGCTGCGCCGTGACAAAAACAAAGCCAGCAGCTGATCATAACCGGCCCTATATTCCGCGGCTGGTAAGGGAATCATGTCCTCCGGGCTGATATCACGGCCATTGATCTTGATGCAATCCCATGGGCAAACGCTCATGCAGTGGCCACAACCGATACAGCCGAAAAACCTTTCCTGTTCCACCACCAGCTCTCCCTGCTCCATGCGCAGGGGGGCTCCTTTGCATACCTGGGCACACAAGCCGCAATTGGTGCACTTTGTTCTATCGATATGGACCTGGGCTACACCTTCCTCCCGACCGGTCTTTAGCGCCATAGGGCCCTCCTTGCGTTCCATGTTATTTGCCCCCATTATACGCGAAAATCGCTCTATAAGCATATCAACCAGCAGCTTGCCACTATACCCATCATCATTCCTGGTAGAAATTGAAAGCAATCAGCTAAATCCCTTATCGAAAAACAAGTCCCTCCCTCAAGAGCTTCGACTTGTGGAAATATAGATTCATTTAACCGTTAGTTTTTGATTTGCCCGCTTTTTCCTTTCATTCTACGGTTGCTATAAACTGCGGGTGGATGCAGATTTGGTGTCCATTACCGCAGGAAGGAGGTGAAAACCGTATGGCAGTTACCGCTACTTCCCTGACCAGTGATCTTATCCTGGTCATGGACAACGGCATCGGGGCCTCGGGCCAGGCCCTCAGCCTCAACCGCACCTACAGGAATGTCAAGCCCGAAGCCACCGACCAGAACATCTATGATGTGGCCCAAACCCTAATCGGTCTGCAGAGCAAGACCAACAATTCCATCCAACGCCGCAACACGGTCGAAATCGAATCAGCCTAATGAAAAGCTAGCGCTCGGAAATACTTGCGAAAGGAGGAACAGCATATGGCAGTTGAAAGAGTACTGGAGATGGATTTCAATACCGAACTGGGCAGAATCCAGCGTATCCGCGTCAACGATGCTAAAGATCCATTGACTGGAGCCGAGGTAGCCGCGGCCATGGACAGCATCATCGCCAAGAACATCTTCACCAGCACTGGCGGTGACCTTAACGGCAAACTTGATGCCAGGGTAATTGTCACAGACAGCTCTGAACTGGACTTAGTCTAGTAATCATTCCCGGTTGAATACAGGCGGGCGGGCGGCACATGCCGCCCCGCCCAGCAATTAAACGAGAGGAGCTTATATTATGGATGAACTTATTAATTTGATCGGCAATGTAGGCTTCCCTATGGCTGTTGCCGTCTATCTCCTGATCCGGGTGGAATCCCAGTTGGACAAGCTCACCCTGGCTATAGGCGAACTGCGGGAGGCTATCATCACTTTGCCAGCCGGAAAGCTCTGGCAGGCAGCGGGAGTTGCTGCCTGCCCCACTTTATCGTCCTTTGACAGCAATAACCGGGTAAACCAACAATAAACCGGCCATCAAGCTGCTAGATTCCGACAAGGAGGCAAAAAATCTTATGCAGATCGTCGATACCCACCTGGAATTTAATAATTTGATGAACCGCCGGCAGACCTCGCGCCTGGTGGTACACCATTCGGCCAGCCAGGATGTTACCGCGGACGATATTCACCGGTGGCACCTCCAAAAGGGATTCAACGGGATCGGTTATCACTACTTGATCCGCAGCAACGGTACAGTGGAGATCGGCAGGCCGGTTGACATGGAAGGTGCCCATACCCAGGGTTTTAACTCGGACAGTATAGGGATCTGCCTGACCGGCAATTTCATGCTGACCTCTCCATCTGGAGAGCAGCTCAACGCCCTTATCGAACTGGTCCTGGAACTTAACCTGCACTATGGCCAGCTGGAAATCTGTCGCCATTCAGACCTGAATCCCACGGACTGCCCGGGTGTCTGTTTCCCCTGGCCACAGTTCCGTCGTGAAATCAATCGTCAAGAGCCGAAGCTCGATCAACAGACCTGGAAGAATACCCTGATCAAGCAGTCGCAAGCTGCCGGTCTCATCAGCGGTAACCACCATCCCGATGATCCGGCCCTGAAATGGTTCGTACTGGCGGTAGCTCTTAATCTTAAGGAACATCAATGATTAAAAACCGGTCTTCATACCAAGAGGGGGGATTTGTTGAATACAACCAATCCACCCTCTTTTGCGTAAAGTCCAGGTCAGTCTTGAGTTCAGTATTTATCGATAATGTTCCCGCTGCGGTCTATGTGGTTCCAGTCTTTGCCTGCCAGAACCTCGGCCAAACCATAATAATTGAAGTCCCTGGCTACCTCGTACTTGGGCAGTATGGCGAAAAATCCGGTCTTATCTATGTAGCCCCACTGGTTGTCCTTGGCCACAGCCGCCAAGCCGTAGGAGAAGATGGAGGCATTGTCATACTGGGGCTCTATGGCCCAGTTGCCGTTGGTAAATATGAAGCCGTATTTGCCATTGATCCGGGCTGCAGCCAGCCCTTCGCTGAATTCGCTCACATACTGGAAAGATGGATATATGGCCCAACGCCCGGCTTTATCGATAAATCCCCATTGGTCGTCTGTAAGCGCAACCCTGGCCAAACCATACTTAAAACTGTGGTTGACCTTGCATTCCAGGGTCATGACCACCTTTCCGCTGCCATCTATGTATTCTCCAACCGTTCGGTCGCCCCGTGCTGCCAGACCCTCCGAAAAAGCCAATGCGTAGGCTGCATTGAAGGGTTCAACCGCTATCTGGCCGGCTTCGTCCAAGTAGGCAAAACGGCTGTCCGGCATTTGGACCAGGGCCC
>CAZYGL010000045.1:3115-9094 GCA_964647335.1 uncultured Syntrophomonas sp.
AGTATCATCAAGACCATGGAAATAAACGATTTCTTGTTCATAAATAATCTCTCCCAACATTGACCTTAATCCGCTTCATTATGCCCTGAATAGATGAAGACCGGAATAATCACAGCCGATCTTCATGGTCAGTCAATGAATCCCTACGGTCACGCCTACGCTTTCATATCCTGATTTCACATTTTACCACATATGTTAACATCTTTTTCCCGATTGCAGTGAAGCCACATACAAGATGTCAGCATGCATGGGAAATAGTCCCGTCTGGCTAATAAACGGAGAGTCCCTGGTCCTCCAGGAACGCAAACAATTCGCCCCGGATACTCTGCAGGTCATGGGGTTCCTGTCCCTCGCAACGGACGATCAGCTCTGGACCGGTATTGGATGCGCGCACCAGGCCCCAGCCCCCGGGGAATAAAATCCTGGCCCCGTCGATATCTATGACCTCATAATGTTCCTTGAAATGCCCTAGAACCTTATCGACTATCCTGAATTTTTCGGTGTCGGTGCTCTTGACCCTAATCTCCGGGGTAGCATGGTAGACAGGAATATCAGCCAGGAGTTCTCCGATGCCTTTTTCACTGTTGGACAATATCCTGAGCAGGCGGGCGGCTGCATATATTGCATCGTCATACCCGTAATACTCATCGGCAAAAAACATGTGCCCTGACATCTCACCAGTAAATATTGCACCTATTTCCTTCATCTTAGCTTTGATCAGGGAATGTCCCGTCTTATAAATAATGGGTCTTCCGCCCAAGCGCTCAATTTCATCGACGAGAGATTGGGAGCATTTGACCTCCACTATACAATCCTGGTGCGGATGCCGGGCCAGTATCTCCCGCCAGTACAGGATCATAAGTGTATCACCCCAAATTATGTCCCCATTGGGAGCCACTACTCCCAGGCGATCTCCATCCCCGTCAAAGCCTATACCCAGGTCGGCGCCTTCCATCTCCACCACCCGGATCAAATCACGGCAGTTTTCAGCTTTGACCGGATCGGGATGATGGTTGGGGAAGGTCGGGTCCGATTCGCAGAATAACTCCACTACCTCGCAGCCCAGGTTCTTCAGCACTGCTGGCGCCACATAACTGGCTGTCCCATTGCCGCAGTCCACTACCACCTTGAGTTTCCTGGGGCCCAGCTGCACCAGGTTTTTTATGGCTTCCATATAAGCCGGATGAATATCCGCGAACTCCAGCCTCCCTCGAACCGGACTCTCAAGCCGGCTGCTGGCATAAGCCATCCGGGCCACCGTTTGAATCTCATCCCCATAGATGGTGGACGGACCCAGCAGCAATTTGAATCCATTGTCATGGCCGGGATTATGAGAGGCGGTGATCATGATGCCAGCGTCGGTATCGAAATGGCGGGCGGCGAAATAAAATACAGGGGTAATGACTTCCCCGATATCAATCACATCCAGGCCAGAATCCAGCAGGGCTTCAACTACCTTGTCACGGAAAGAGGGGGATGAGATGCGGTTGTCCCTTCCCACTATGAAGCGCTTCCTCCCCTGCTCGGCGGCATAACTGCCGAAAGCCAGGGCAATGTCTTTGACTGCCTCTTCATTCAGATCTGTTCCTACCCGTCCCCGTATATCATACTGCCGGAAAATCGATTTATCCATCATAAGCTTACCTCCAAAAATTGTTTATCCCGGGCAAATAAAAAACTGCTCGCCCTATAGCCAAGCAGTCCTGAAATCACGTACCTGCTCCTGGCAACCCGGCCGTCATAACCATTTGGTCGTAGACCCGCAGCTTTGCGCCCCCGCCTTTCGACGAGTTTGCCTTTTTCAAGAGTACATAACAGTATTCAACCATATTTTTCTAAATATGTCTAGCAGCAAAGAACATAGGGCTTCGAAAATCGGGAAAAAAGTTATGGTTGGGAGTCAATCCATGCAGCACGACTAGTTAATCCCATTTCATTCCGTCTTGCAGGCAAGGCAGGTTCCAAAAGTCGTGGTAGGCTTGCTGGCCTCCTGCCAGGACCGAATGTGGCCCGTCCAAGCCAAGGTGATGGCCACCCAGGGTAGTGACAACGCCCCCCGCCTCCTGGACGATCAGGGAAGCGGCCGCATAATCCCAGGGCTCGAGCCGCATTTCGAAAAACAGCTCGCACCTCCCGCTGGCAACGTAACATAGGTCCAGGGCTGCCGATCCGCTTCTGCGTATGTCCAGGGAATTTAGATGCAGTAGCTTGGCCAAGGCAAAGGTCTCTTCTACCTTCGACTTGTCGTGGGGCGAAGTCCCGAAAAGCACCATCCCATCCGGCAAGCCCCTTTCACTGGCCCGGATGGGCTTGCCGTTCAGAAATGCCCCGTGCCCAACCTGAGCATAAAACAGTTCATCCAGGTAGGGGTTCAAAACCAGGCCTATAACCAGCTTGCCACTATAAGCCAATCCGACCGAAACCGAGCTGTGATGATAATCCCTGGCAAAATTGGCCGTCCCGTCAATGGGATCGACAAGGAAACAGTAGCCGAAATTATCTCCAACAACGACACCGTTTTCTTCGCCGATAAAACCAGCTTCAGGCAAGAGCCTGCGCAGTTCCTGAAAGAGCATGTCCTGCACGGCTATGTCATAATGGGTCACCATATCTCCAGGGCTTGATTTCGCCTCGATGACCATTGTGCCCAAGTCCGCCCCACGGATTATATCACCAGCCTTGCGCATAATCACTGCTAATTTCTCCAGCATCTCGTTCTGCCCCCCATATAATATGCGTTCCTGGTCCGCTATTTAATATTACCGAATTGCCCGGAAATCGCAAAGTGGCTAATTCGGCTCATATAGTTAGCCAATCAGCCATTCGCAGCATATAATGTGATTATGATCTCCGGGATCATATCTTGGACTTTCCCCCAAATTCATGAGGAAGAGGATGGTTGTGTGCTCAGGAAAATTAACAAGACTTTTATCTTATCTCTTCTGGCCTCTTTCGTTTTATTCACCGCAGGACTGGGTTCATGTGGCTATGCCCAGGCAGCCACCGCCAGCATCACCGCCAGTGTGGTCAATTTGCGTTCCGGTCCAGGTACCAGCTATAAAATCGTTGGTACAATAAACGAAAAAAGCCTGGTCACCATCCTGGACATCGAGTCGGGCTGGGCTAAAATCCGCCACGGAGAACTGCAGGGTTGGGTGAATGATGATTACTTGGCAGTTGAAGAACAGAAATCGCCCGATACTCCTGTCCCGCAGGTGATGCTCAACAGTAAGCCAGTCTCCTTCAAGGTCAGCCCCCGCATGGTCAATAACCGGCTCCTGGTACCTTTGCGGTCTGTGTTCGAGACGATAGGCTCCACCATCAAGTGGGACCAGGCCACTCAAACCGCCAGCATCTCCCGCCATAACCTTGCCATCATGCTGCCCATCAATTCAGCCACTGCCACGGTAAACGGCAAGGCCTGGAAATTGGACGTGCCCGCCCAGGTGTCCCAGCAGCAAATCCTCGTGCCTTTACGGTTTGTGGCCGAATCTCTGGGTGGCTGCGTAGGCTGGGACTCTGATATCAACACAGTGTATATCACCGCCCCACCGGCTGGCGGGGCCAAGCCCCTGGCCGTCGAAGCAGGCTCCGCCAAAGTCAACCTGCGCAGCGGACCTGGCCTCAGCTACAGTATCACCGGTTCTGCCCTTTCAGGTGAAACCCTCCCCATACTGGATGAGCAGAATGGCTTTTTCAAGGTCAAACGCGAAGGAACTGAGGCCTGGGTAGCCAGCTGGGTCGTAAATGTGGTCTGGGGATACAATATTGAGTGGAAGCCTGGGATAGTGGATTAAGCCTCAGATTATGAGCCCGAAATGGCTAAAATGCCCTAGGAGGAGGACACAAAATGTTGTTGACACCAAGGTCGGAAATAGAGTCCAGGATAAGCAAGTTGCAGCAGGAGATGACCATGGCCGGCTGCGGAGGAGCAATAATCCTGCAGAACAATGACCTGTATTACTTCACCGGCACCGTGCAGAACTCACAGCTATTTGTTCCGGCTGGGGGACAGCCGGTGCTGGCGGTACGTAAAAGTTACAGCCGGGCCAAACAGGAATCACCTTTGGCCAACATAGTCCTGATGAAAAGCCCCAAGGAATTCGCGGCTATCCTGAGGTCCCTGGAGCATAGTCTTACCTCCCGGATCGGTTTGGAGCTGGATGTGCTTCCCTACAACCGGGTGCTTGATTTGCAGAAGCAATTCCCCCAGGCCAGCTGGATAGACATAAGTCCTGTCATCAGGACCATCCGTATGGTCAAATCGCCATATGAAATAGAGCTCATCCGCGAAAGCTTGCGGGTTCTGGACCAAGGGTTCCAGGAGGTTCCCCGGGTACTGCGGGAAGGAATGCCTGAATTCGAACTGGCCAGCTACTTCGAGTCAGCCTTGCGCCGGGCTGGGATGTCTGGCAGTTCACGAATGCGAGCCTTCAACCAGGATTTCACCATGAGCGCGATCTGTTCAGGAATCAGCGGTGCTCATTCCAGCGGAGTGGAAGGATCGATCGGCGGAGCGGGCCTTACTCCAGCCTATCCCATGGGAGCCAGCCGCAAAGCCATCCTCCGTGGGGAGCCGGTCATCGTGGACTTTGCACCCATAGTGAATGGCTATACCGGCGACCAGACCAGGGTCTTCTGTATAGGCGAATTGGCCCCTAAAATGGTCAAAGCCCACCAGGACGCCCTGTTTATCAACCAGGAGATTCTGAAGCTTTTAAAACCCGGAGTATTGGCGGAAGAGGCTTATTTTCTGGGGATCAGGCTAGCAGAGGAGATGGGCAATGAGGAGAATTTTCTGGGCTACCGGGATGACCGGGTCCGTTTCATCGGACATGGAGTAGGCCTGGATACTGATGAGCTCCCGGTTTTTGCCCCGGGTTGCAAAATACCGATGCAAACCGGTATGACCTTTGCCCTGGAGCCCAAGTTCGTTTTCCCCGAAGGGGCCATCGGTACCGAAAGCACCTATGTCATGACCGAGCATGGCCCGGAAAACCTCAGTATAACTCCAGAGGAGATCACCTATATCGAATGATGGATCAGGAATGGGTGGGTGAAGCGTAAGATTTTAGGTACTCGAAATCATTGATCATGATCATCACAGTGGCGATGATATATTTCCGGTATCTGTCTATGATCTGCCGATTTATCCGGTATCTTTCCTCCAGCACCTTGTTAGGCAGCATCTTGTGATCCAAGAGGTATTGACAGAGTTCCTGGTCATGGGCGATCATCATGGCCACTTGTTGGGCCTCCAGCCTGGTCTTTTTCTGACGGGGACAAACCTGGGCCAACTGCTGGAAGTCTATCTTGAATCCAGAGAGAAATCGGGCCAAAGTTTCTATCTCCTGGCGGCGAGCGATATTGTCTACCAGGTTTTCCGCAAATTCTGTATCCGCCTGTTCCAGGTAGTGGGTCTGCTCTGGATCCAAGCTGGAGAAGGGAACGCTTTGATTGCGCTTGGCTTTTCTGCCTTCGTCGATGGTACGGTTGCGCATCGCCCTGCCCAGATATACCATGAAACTTCCGCGCTCAGGATCATATTTGTCCAGCACGTCCATGATAACATGTGGAATTATGACCGCCTGGTCATCTTCCATCCGCACATATTTACCGCAGGTCTTGGATATTATCCGCAGGCAAAAACGGTGCAAGTGGTCATATATTTCATCCAAAGCGCTCTTGTCACCCGCTTGATATGTACAGACCGAGCTATGTATCAGGCTGTTCAATTCATTACTGTCCATGTATGCCATACTTCCACTCCTTACCACTCGCTAGCCCGTCTTCACCCGACATCCTCTAGTTGGGTTCAAATCCATCTTCACCCTCGTCCATACGCTTGTATACCGAATTGAAATACAAGGTCAGCAAGGTTATAGCGATTGCTAAATATGCTGTCAGGCACTTGACGACTTTTATGGCGAAAGAAATCCGGTCAGCCTTTATGTCCAGCAAGGCGTAGAATGAATCCAG